>JAGFXI010000193.1 GCA_017861095.1 Deltaproteobacteria bacterium
CGGATCTCGCCGTGAGCCGGCGTCCAGGAGAAGTTTGAGCGTGACTACGGGAAGCGAGTGTTCCTCGCTCACCAGAAGCACGAGGCCGTTCGGAAGAACCGTCCGCTGCACTGGGGGCATGGCCTGGAGGGCATCTGACGCCAGGCAGGCAATGACGGCGGCAACAAGGAAGACTGCCAGAGGTCGTACAAGTCGTCTCATCTTATGGGGAGCCATACCGTTCTCCTTACCTCACCGTCTTGCTCTTGATGGAAAATCCGGGCGCCGTCCGCATTTCCTTGCTCGGGGCTAGGGGTGTGAGCACCCCCACGGTGCGTCGGTCCGGAATTAGATGCTGGTTCGCCACCCGCTGGATGTCCTCCGGAGTGACCTTCTGAATGGCGGGAAGGTAGTCGTCGATGGCGCGCCAGCTGGAAGCGATCTCGAACTGGGCGAGAAGCATGGCCTGGAAGAAGAGGGAATCCTGAGCGGTGAGAAAGGATGCGGCAATGAGGTTCTTCACCTTCTCCAGCTCCGGCGCCGGCACCGGCTCCCGACGCAGCCGATCGAGCTCCTGCTCCAGCGCCTTTTCCACCTGGACGACCTCTTTCCCGGGGAGCGGCTCGGCCGAGATGAGGAAGAGACCGGAGTCCCGGGAAAGGAGGGCGTGCTCGGCCTCGGCATTGAGCACTAGCTCGCCCTCCCGGACGAGGTCGCGGTAGAATCTGGAGCTCTTGCCGTTGGAGAGGAGGGTCGCGATAACCTCCAGGACGTAACTGTCGGGCTCCCGGAGATTGGGAACGTGGTAGCCCATGAGGAGAAAGGGGAGCTGGGCCTCCTTCTTCACCACGATTCTTCGCTCGCCGAGCTGAGGCGGGTCAATGCCCTTCTCCTGGGCGGGCGGAACGCCCTTGGGGATCGCACCGAAGGCCTTCTCGATCTCGGGGAGGAGCGCCTCCTTCTTGAAGTCCCCGACGACGACAAGGAAGGCATTCAACGGGTTGTAGTAGGTCCGGTAATACTCCTGCAGGTCCTTCAGGGTCAGCCGCCGGATGTCCTCCATCCAGCCAATCACGGGCCAGTGGTACGGCTGCTGCTGGAATGCGGTCGCCTGGAGTTGTTCCTGAAGCACCGCCTGGGGATCGTCCTCGGTACGCATCCGGCGCTCCTCCATGACCACCAGGCGCTCGGTGCCGAAGTCCTCCTCGCGAAGGAGGAGATTTGCCATCCGGTCCGCTTCCATCTCCACGGCGACTCCCACGCGGTCGGCGCTCAGGTTCTCGAAGTAGGCGGTGTAGTCCGCGGAAGTGAAGGCGTTGTCATTGCCGCCGTTCTCTTGAATGATGCGAGAGAACTGCTCGGGGCCGAAGCGTTTGGTCCCCTTGAACATCATGTGCTCGAGTAGATGGGAAAGCCCCGTTTTTTCCCAGGCCTCGTTCCGGGAGCCGACCCGGTACCAGACCTGGAAGGTGATCACGGGGGCCTTGTGGTTTTCCAGAAGGAGCACCTTGAGGCCGTTCGGAAGGACCGTCTCCGAGACTCTCTCGGCGATGGTCCCGGCGGCGAAAATCGGGAAGCAGAGGTTCCCAAGGGCGAGCATGAGGACCGTCAGGGCCCCGGCAAGGACTCGCAACTGAGAATGTGGCAAAGTCATTTTCTCTCCTTTCAGGACCACGATACCCTAACAGGCCGCTGAAAAACCCTTTTTCATGGTGTCCGATGAGACTGACACGTGAGACGGGCTGGTCGGTGAAGCAAGGTGCATCTGGAGCCTCCTCTTAACTCGCCGGACTGGCGCAAGGCCTGCCGAACCTTGCACCGAGGCATTGCAGGCAGGCCGGACCACCACAGCCTTATTCATGGCGCGACCACGCCACGGCGTGGCCTTGCAGAACCGACCCGCCCGTCTCCGATCTCCCGTGCATACCTTTACATGGCGAGCCCCGGTTGAGGAGTTTTTCAGCATCCTGCTAGTCCACCAGACGATTCTGGATGGCGTAGTGAGTCAGCTCGGCATTGGTTCGCATCCCCATCTTTTCCAGAATCCGCGATCGGTACGTGCTCACGGTCTTCACGCTGAGGGCGAGCGCGTCGGCAATCTCCGTCGCCGTCTTTCCCGAGGCGAGGAGGCAGAGCACCTGGTACTCGCGATCGGAGAGGCTCTCGTGGGGCATTGTCGCCGCCCCCGGCTCCAAATGCTCCGCCAGCCGCTCAGCGAGCACGGGGCTTACATACCTCCTCCCCTGGTGGACCTTCCTGATCGCCGCTATGAGCTGCTCCGGTGCGCTCGCCTTGGTCACATAGCCCCAGGCGCCCGCTCTCAGGACCCGAACCGCGTACTGATCCTCGGGATGGACGCTCAGAATGAGGACCCGCAGGTTCGGCTTCTCGCTCTTCACCTGTTTCAGCACGTCGAGGCCGCTCAGTCCCGGGATGGTGAGGTCGAGGAGGACCACATCGAAGTCGGCCTCGCGCACCTTGGCCAGGACCTCATGGCCGTCGCTCGCCTCGGCGGCGACAACCATATCGGCAGCCTCAAGGACGATCTGCCTGAGTCCGGCGCGCACGATGGGATGATCATCGGCGATGAGTATTCGGATCATGGTTCTCCTCCCCGACAGCAAGAGGGATCTCCACCCGGACCGTGGTGCCCTTCCCGGGTGTCCCCGAAATGGCAACCCTGCCCCCGAGGAAAAGGACCCGTTCGCGGATGCCGAGCAACCCGAAGGACCTCGGCGAGGCAAGCTCCCCTTCCGTGATGCCCCTGCCGTTATCCGCAACCTCCAGCGCTACCGCCCCCTCCCGTGTCTCGAGGGTCGCCGTCACCTCGGTGGCCTTGGCATGGCGGGCCACGTTGGTGAGGGCCTCCTGAAAGATGCGGAAGACGGCGGTCGACCGCTCCCGGTCGAGGATGATCTCCTCAGGGCTCACCTGGACCCGGCAGGGGATTCCCGTCCGTTTTTCGAACTCTCCCGCCTGCCACTCGATGGCCGCCGCCAGGCCGAGGTCGTCGAGGATGCCTGGTCGCAGTTCGCCGGAGAGCCGCTGGATCGTTTGCATGGTTGCATCGATCACCCCCTCCATGGTGGCGGTCTTCGCCCTGAGGGAATCTTGCTCGGGGCTTACTCGCTTCTTCAACCACGATAGGTCCATCTTGAGGGCTGTCAAGGCCTGACCGAGCTCATCGTGGATTTCCCGGGCGATGTGCGTCCGCTCCTCTTCCCTCGCCGTTTGCAGGTAGAGCGAGAGATTGCGAAGGGCGATCTGGGAGATCCGTAGCTTCTCATGAGCCCGAAGCCTCTCCGCCTCTTTGTCCTGGAGCGCGGCCGCCATCTCGTCGAAGGCTCGTTCCAGTTGCCCCAGCTCGCCTTGGCCGTACCGGGCGCCGGTTCGCGCCGAAAGGTCGCCCGCTGCGAGTCTCCTCGTCGTGGCGAGGAGCGTCCGCACCTGGCGGAGGAGGAAGAGGTCCCCGCCGAACCACGCAGCCAGGAGTGCTACCATACTGGCGATGCCGAGCCAGAGGAGGTTGCGGGTGAGGGCTCGATGGGAAGAGGCAAAGGCGGCCCTCTTGGGTACTCCCAGAATCAGGTACACCTCCCGACCACTCAAGCCGCTCAATATCGGCTCGTAGGCGAAGAGACAGCGGGTGCCCTCTGGATTGGAGGCCTCGAGAAGCCCCCGTTTCCGGGCGAGCATCGCCGCGAGCAGATCAGGGACGGGAACGGGCTGACCGATCCATGCATCCGGCCCAGGTTGCTGGGAGAGCACCACGCCCTGATCATCCGTCCGGGCGAGCGTCGCGCCGGGAGGTAGTTGCTCGTCCCAGGGAAAAGCAAACCGATTCAACCATTCGAGATCGATGGCGGCGAATACCGCGCCAATGGTGGATTTGCCCGGGGCGGTCCAGGGGTACGCCATGAGGAGGACCGGTTTACCGGTTATGCGTCCGACCTGAAATCCGCTCACGGTGAACTGGCCCGTTTGCATTACCCGCTGGAACCACTGGCGATCGCCGGCATTGGTCGGCTCCGCCAGGGGAACGGCGCTACAGAAAACCTCGCCGTTCTCTTTGACCGCGCCGAAGTTGGCATACCGCCGAAAATCTTTGATGAGATCGGCGAAGAATGCCGAGCAGGCACGTGAGTCATCGTGATGCAAAACCAGGAATGCCGCGAGGGTTATCAGGACTTGACGACTCCCTTCCAGCAGCTGGCGCTCTTCACGGGCATAAAGCGTGGCGAGACGGGACAGATCTTTCTGAACGCCGGCTGCATCCAGCCGCTCCTGCTCCGCAGCGCTATAGAGCAAGACGGCGAGCGCCGGCACCACGGCGATGAGAATGAGCATGACAAGGCGAACCCGGAGGCTCGAGAAGGAAAAGGATTTCACCCTCGCACCACGCCGGGCCTCATCTTTACCTGTAGGCATGGTTCCTCTCTGTCCACGTGAACCTCATTACGGTCAGGATACCGAGCCGCGAAGCTCTGAGCAACCTGCTGGAGCCGGATCAACGACCCTCACCCGGTGCGCTCGTCACCGGGACGAGGAGGAGGGGTCGTGTGGTTTTCCCGAGGACCTTCGCGGGCACGCTGTGGGCCCAAAAGGCCTCCGCCCCGGCCTTGCCGTGGGTGCCAAGCACGATGATGTCGGCGTCGGTGCTCGCCGCGGTCTCGGCGATGACCGTGGCCGGGTCGCCGCGGCGCACCGAGGCAGAGACGGCGACTCCCAGGGCCTCGCCGCGGCCAGCCTGTCCCCGCAGGTAGATTGCGAGCTCCTCCTCGGCGATCTGGAGGACCGCACGCGTGGTGCCCGGCATCAATCGGCCGCTTGCGGCCTGCCGCCCGGCGAGCTTATCCACGGTGGGCACTACAGCAAGTAAGCGCACGTGAGCGCCCGTCGAGCGCGCGAGCCCGAAGGCGAGGTTCAGGCCGCTCTCGTGGGTAGGCTTTCCGTCCGTGGGAGCAAGGAGGGTGCGACAG
>JAGFXI010000194.1 GCA_017861095.1 Deltaproteobacteria bacterium
GTCACGAAACGTCAAATCGTTGATCTTGATCGGATTGGTTACCTTGACCTGCTCTACTCCATACAGGCCTGCAGTAAGTTTTCCATGTTTATCCGCCATATCTCGTTCTCCTTCTACCCTCCAGAATTCTCCTTCACCAATAAAAAACACCTGCCTAACTACTGATCGTCATTCTTCTTGCGCCCGAGACGCCCGGTAATCGCTCGTCGCGACCTCGACCCGATCAGGCTGCCCCGACGAAAACTCCTCATCCAGCCAGCTCTCTTGGGACGGGCGCAAAAGCGCAAAACCTCCTGGCCACGAGCCTTCCGTGGGCCGGGCCCTGTTCCCGCGCAGAACGTGACTGGTATGATAGGTGGGCTGGTGAGATGAGATCGGCGCACCCTGGGGACCCCGGCAGCTTAGAGGCCGAGCTGGGCGCTGATACCCTGCATTGCCTGGAGACTCAAAGCGGCAAAGTCCGCGAGGGGCACTTTGATCTCCTCACAGAGTCGGACAGAACTGCGATCGACCCCCCTGGCGAAATCCTTTTCCTTCATCCGCTTCAAAATGGACTTGGGCTTCACACTCCCCAGGCGCTTGTCCGGGTAGACCAGGGCCGTGGCGACAACCAGGCCGGTAATCGACTCGGCACAGGTGAGGGCAAAGTCCAACTTCGTCTTCCGTTGCACACCGAGACCCTCGGCGTTATGGGCCTTGATGGCGGCGATGACGTCGGCGGGCAGATCGGTTTCGCCGAGGATGGCGGCTGTCTTGAGCCCATGCACTTCGGGTTGATGCGCGGTCTCCTCGAAATCGAGATCATGGAGCAGACCGGCGATTCCCCAGAGCTCCACAGGCTCTCCCAGGTGCAACGCCAGAGCCCGCATCACCGCTTCTGTCGCCAGGCAGTGTTTCCTGAGATTCTCCGCCTTGACGTGGCGATCGAACAGTTCGAGGGCTTGTCGTCGATCCATCCTTCCCACTCCCTGGACGGCTCTCCTTCGCTCTGCAGTCGCCCCGCAATTTCCCGGGAAGACTCGAGACGAGGCAGACCCAGACCGCCGACACCTCGGCGGCCCTTCCTCAGCCAGCGACGTTCACCCGGCGGGTCTTCTTCTTGAGTCGGCTGATTCGCCGCCGCAAGGTTATAACCTTCCGCTTCTCACCCGTCTCTTTCAAGGCCTCTTTCTGCCCTCGAAGCTCGCGGATCTTCTGCTTGATGACGCGGACGTCCACCGCCGTCTGCCGCTTCTTCTCCTCAACGATCCCCTTGGCTTCCTTGATCGCCACGAGGAGCTCGTTCTTGTTCATGGCGTGAACGCCGACGATCCCTTGAATCTGCAAGGCCATCTCGCGCAATTCCTTCGCAGTCATGCGATCAAGGGGCTTTTCCTTTTTATCCTTTCTCTCCTTTTTTCCCATCTAATCAAACTCCTTTCCCTCGAGCCGGCACCAGTGGCCCGCGCTCACCACGTCAGCCCGCACATCGTCAGGTCTTGCTGGTTTCCCCCCGCTTCTGTTCCAGGAGTTCCTGCAACTGGAGGAACGGTTTGAACAGATCGATGGGGATGGGGAAAAGCGTCGTGGAGTTGTTCTCGGAAGCCACCTCCCGCAAGGTCTGCAGATATCGCAACTGAAGCGCCACGGGATGGGCGGCGATGACCTTGGCCGCCTCGGCCAGCCGGTCCGCGGCCTGGTGCTCGCCCTCGGCGTTGATCACCTTGGCACGCCGTTCCCGCTCGGCCTCAGCCTGGCGAGCCATGGCTCGCTGCATGTCCTGGGGCAGGTCGATGTGCTTGACCTCGACATTGCTCACCTTCACGCCCCAGGGGTCAGTGTGCTTGTCCAAGATCTCCTGAAGCTCCCTGTTGATCTTCTCCCGGTCCGAAAGCAGCTCGTCCAGCTCCGCCTGGCCGCAGACGCTCCGAAGCGTGGTCTGGGCAAGCTGCGAGGTGGCGTAGAGGTAATTCTCCACCTCGATCACCGCCTTGGTTGGGTCCATCACCCGGAAATAGATGACGGCGTTCACCTTGACGGAGACGTTATCCCTTGTGATTACGTCCTGCGGCGGGACGTCCATGGCCACGAGACGCAAGCTCACCTTCACCATCCGGTCGACGACGGGGATGAGGACGATGAGCCCGGGGCCTTTGGCCTTGATGATCCTTCCTAGCCGGAAAATGACTCCCCGTTCGTATTCGTTGAGAATACGGAGGGCGCTGGCCAGGAAGATGACGACCAAAACGACGATAAAAATTAGGGGCAACGGCAACATGTCATCCTCCTGCTGAAATACTTATACGCCTTCCCGAACCTCGGGCTAAGGCCTTGTATCACCGATCTTCTTGACTTTCAACCACAAATTTTCCACGCCCACGACCTCCACCGGCGTCCCTGCCGGGATGGTGTCGTCGGCAACGGCATTCCAGAGTTCGCCGTGGACGAAGACCTTTCCCCGTGGCGCCAGAGCCTCTCTGGTCTCGGCGACCTCGCCGA
The DNA here is from genome assembly GCA_017861095.1 of Deltaproteobacteria bacterium. Classification (GTDB taxonomy): domain Bacteria; phylum Desulfobacterota; class Syntrophobacteria; order BM002; family BM002; genus JAGFXI01. Next base: position 2,479 of record JAGFXI010000194.1, read on the forward strand.
CGAGGGCCTCGTGGCCGGTGCGCGGTTTGCTGAGATACGCCCGCATGGCGAGCATGGCCACCCCGATGAAGAACCCTGAAATCACCGCCACGGCCGGGATAAGGACGCTCCACGCCACCCTCAGCCCGGATCCCTCCGTATCGAAAAGCATGATGGAGCCGAGGACCAGACAGACCATACCGCCGACGCTGAGGAGCCCGTAGCTGGCCACTTTGATCTCGAGGAGAAAGAGGATCGCCCCGAGGATAATCAGAAGGACGCCGGCGTAATTCACCGAAAGGGCCTGGAAGGCGTAGAAGGCAAGGATAAGGGAGATCCCGCCGATGACGCCGGGAAAAACGGCGCCGGGATGAGAGAGCTCGAAGTAGAGACCTGCCAGGCCGAGGAGCATGAGCAGGTAGGCGATATTCGGGTTGCTTATGGTCTTGAGCACCCGGTCCCTGAGGTTCTCCTCCACCGGCTGGATGGGGATCCCCTTCAGGGCCAGCTTCTTTACGCCCTCCTTGGTCCGAACCGGCCAGCCCTCAAGCTTGGCAACGAGGTCGTCCACGTCCCGGGCAATCAGGTCGATAACCTTGAGCTGGAGCGCCTCCTCAGCGGTCACCGAAACGCTCTGCCGCACCGCCTCCTCCGCCCATTCCACGTTGCGGCCCCGTTGTTCGGCAATACCCTTGATGAAGGCCACCAGATCATTCACCACCTTGGTGTCCATGGTCTTGTCCATGTCTTTCCCCATGGCCACCACGGGGTGAGCGGCTCCTATGTTGGTGCCCGGCGCCATGGCGGCAATATCCGCCGCCAGGGTGACGAAGACTCCGGCGGAAGCCGCCTGGGCCCCACTGGGACCGACAAACACCGCCACGGGGACCTGGGAGTTCATGATGCTCTTCACCATGGTACGCATGGAGGTGACCAGACCGCCAGGGGTGTCCAGTTGGATGATGACCAGGGGCGCCCCTTCGTCCTCCGCCTGCTTGATCCCCCGAGCGAGGAAGTTGGCGGTCCCGGGGTTGATGCTCTCCTCGATGGGCAGGACCTTGATCTGCTTTGTTGCCGCGGGAAGATCCAGCGAGACCGCGGCCTGCGCCACGAGGAGACCCAACCCGGCAAGGAGGGCCAGCCCCCCGCCGGGAAGAAACCTGCCAAACAACCTGATCATACGAGATCCTTTCCGGAACGTCCGCCATCATCTCCGCTGGCAGTATCATTCTTCGCCGAGCAGATCGGCTCACCCTCCCGAGCTGCCGCCCACGACCTGCAACAGCATCTCGATGTCCTGCCAGACCCGTCGTTTCTGCACGGGATTTCGAAGCAGGTACGCCGGGTGATAGGTGGGCACAACGGGAATCCCCTCAAAGTCATGAACGCGGCCACGAAGTCCTGATATGGGAGTGTCCGCGGCGAGGAGAAACCGGGCGGCTACATTTCCCACGGCCAGAATGGCTCGGGGACGAATGGCCCTGATCTGACGTTTCACGAACGCGCCGCACGCGTCGGTCTCATCCTCCTGGGGATCGCGATTTCGCGGGGGACGACACTTGATGACATTACAGATATAAAGCTCCTGCCGTCCCCAGCCCGCAGCCGCGATGATCGCATCCAAGAGTCTTCCGGCGGCGCCCACAAAGGGTCTCCCCTGCACGTCCTCGTCCTCACCCGGGCCCTCGCCCACGATGACTACCCTTGCTGAGGGGCTTCCCTCGCCGTAGACAATATGCCGCCTCGTCGTGTGGAGACGGCAGCGCTTGCACTCTCCAAGATCGGCCCGGACCTCGGCGAGAGTCTCCTGCCGCGGCCCCATCGCGTCGGCCCGCTCCCACGACACCCATTCCAGGCCCACCTTGGCCTGATCTTGAAGATAGTCGCCAAGAGAGCGGACCAGCGTCGCCAACTCCTGGCGCGGCTCCCCCCGTCCCCCGCTTGACCGAGTCATGTCATTTCCCATACGCGAACAGCTTTATTATAGCAGCTTTCAGCCTTGCCCCGGGAAGGATTGCCATAGCTTTCCTTTAGCCTTTCCAGAGCCCATCTACCCGGTCCCAGACCTCCCCGGCGACCAGATCCTTGTCCTGTAACGGCAACGACTCAGCCCGCCCGTCAGGCCACAGGATGGTCACCCGGTTGGTATCGCTGGCGAAACCGGCATCGGCTGCCGTGAGATCGTTGGCGATAATCAAGTCCAGGTTTTTCAGGCGTAGCTTTGCCCTGGCGTGCTCCACGAGCTTCTCGGTCTCCGCGGCGAACCCGACAAGGATCTGCCGTCCCTTGAGCCCCCCGAGGCGGAGGAGGATATCCTCGGTGCGCTCGAGATCGAGCGACTCCACCGTCTGCTCCTTCTTGATCTTCTGCGGCGCCCGCGCCTTCGGACGGTAATCGGAAACCGCCGCGGCCATCACCACCGCGTCCACCGAGGGGAACATCTCCAGAACCGCGTCGTACATCTGGCGGGCGCTCTGCACCCGAACCAGACGCACGCCT
>JAGFXI010000027.1 GCA_017861095.1 Deltaproteobacteria bacterium
TCCGCTCGATCCTACCTACCCGGGCACAGCGTGCCATGGGGACCCTGCCAGCATACCACAGCTTCGCTGCAACTATGCGCGGGATCTCTCTCCGAGCCGAAGAGAACCAAGCAGTGACGCTCTAACCGCAGAGCGGGTGGCATCAGGAAGCCCCCTTCAACGGGGCGTCTCAGCATGACCACACTAGACCCTCCCCCCTTTGACCGGGGGGAGGTGAGGTGGGGGGTGACACCGACCGCTCGAATCCCCCTCCCGCCAGGGGTCGGGGGTTTAGAAAGAACTATTACCTGCATTCGTGGCCGTTTCCGGGAAGGTAGGCGCGTATGCCCCGGAGGGGTCAGGGCCGTGAGCCCCTCATGGATGTGGGGCCGGTCGTCGTAGCCCGTCCAAGAACTTGTCCACGTACTCCTTTCCCTGTTTCATCTTCTCGGCCGCCTCCGGGCATCCACTTCGGCCTCGGCAACGAAGTTCTTTTGCTCTCTGAGCTGGAAGCAAAGGTTCTCGCCCACCTCATTCCGGACGACCTCCACAACCTCAGGTGCGACGTGGTCGACTTGATGATCCGAGAGGGGGACAGGCACCACGGCGCGGACGGCCACGTACCAACGGTCCCCCACAACCCTCCGAGAATCGTCCCAGAACTCGAGGGTGACTCCATTAGGAAGTTCTCTTCGTTCCATCAGCCTTGATGCCATATCCCTGGAGCCCCAGTATCCTCGCCGGTTTTTCCCTGACAAGTGCAATGGATGAGCCGGAACTATACTCAAAACAGCCGACAATCTCAAGTCTAACCTGCATTATGCACGAGAGTGCCCGCGCTCTCTCGCCGGAGTTGCTCTCACGCGCGGAATCCTTTAATTCTCGCATTCCTCGGCGCTGTGGTCACGGAGAAACGGGGCCCGAATAGGGTGGGCGGCCGAAGAGGGAGCAACCTCCTCCCCTCCCCCCGTGGCAAACATCGCGAGAAAACAAGAAAACGCCCGCGATCCTGGAGGGAAAACCCCATCTCAACCGTTCTCCCCGAGACTATGCTCGCGGTACGGGAGTTGCACGGAATCCGAGTCTGTGGCACTATTCTGGCCGTTCTCACCACGACGCCGGGGGCCGCGGTCGATGCCGTGACGTTTTGCCGTATGGAAGCTTCAACCTTCTCCCTGGGTGCTGCCGCAGCCGGCTCCACACCGGGAGATCTCATCGGGGGTTCACTGGGTGCAGCGGAACAGAGTGCAAGACGCCGTCCTTACCTGCCTCCTGGCCCTTCTTTTGCCAGCCCTCTGTGCCGTTGCCTCGAAGGCTGACCGCACCCTTGTCTTGGATTCCCTGACGGGGCAGATTCCATCTCGGCCAGAGCAGGCGCTAATGGGCTCCGGGTTCGCCCGCACTGTCTCCGGGATGAAAGGGGTCGAACGCGAGCAGGCGATCAGGGCGGAGCTCAGTCGGGGGAACATCCCCGAATTCCTGAGGGACTTCAAGCCCGTTCGGCTCTCAGCCACAAACAGTGCCGGGGAGACCATCACTGCGACCATCTTCGTGATGCCCGATTATCTCGCCATTGGCTCTGACCGTGACTTCCTCTACATTCCGATGAGTCTCGATAGTGCTATCGATATCGTCACTCGATTCGGCTGCATCCTGCCCACCACCCGGATGGTGGATGCCATTTACGAACAATCCGCCTGCCGTCTGCAGCCGCAACCACTCCTGCCGGGGCCCCAAATGCGGTCAACCGCATACTACTGCCGGCACAGTGACATGATCAGGGGGCAGTTTCGGGCTCTGGGCCTATCGGCGGGAACCCTGGTCTCCGGGCATAAGAAGGACCTGGTCCTCACCAATCGGCTCTGCCGACGTGAGGGAAGGGTCGCCATTTACGGCTGGCACCGCTGCCCGGGATCGCCCATTCAGCCCTTGAGCATCGTCCATGGCGCCCGCTACGCCGATTACAGTCACGGCGTCCGATTGGTGAGCGCGATTGTCCTCATCGACGGCGAAGGAAGATCTATCTATGATGTGCTCGAAGATCCGAGGCTGGCGCCGGTCCTGAGCGACGAAGGGCCCATTCGCGATGTGCGTCGGATCATGGCTACCGGCGCGGACAGGCACGCCCGGATCTCGCCCCCCTCCGGCCTCTTCTCGACCCGACCTGTACCAGCCCGCCCGGCAAACGATTTCCCCTGGTGAGAGGAGAGCCGGTGGCGCAACCAGCGAGCCCCCGTCCCCCTCAGGGCTTTGGCTGCCCGGTTTGCTCCCCTGCAGGTGTCGCCCCTTCTTTCCCGAGGGTCTTACAGCAGCGAAAGCCGAGATGGTAGTTGTGGTGGCTCTCTTCAGCCAGGACCCGGCTCCCGTGCCAGAAAGGCGCCCGCCAGCGGCACCAGTCCTCGTGGGCGCGGTAGGTATCGAAGATGAACCAGCTTCCCTTCATCTCCGTGTACCCGAGCGTCTTACTCCCGCGGCTTGCCATCTGCTGCTCGTCGAGGGGGAGGTTCATGTGCTCGGCGGCGTTGCCGTTCAGGTCGTAGACCTGGAGCGGACTGTGGCAGTCGGGGAAGTAGCCCGAAGGAAAGGTATTGGAGCCGCACTGGGTCCAACTCCCGCCGGGGCACCCCGGGGTCTTGAAGCTCGAGGTCCCGCACACTCCCTTGCGATACACGGGGCCGTAGCTCCAGGTTTTGCTGCCGGCGCAGGCCCGGTTGTGGGCCTCCCGCATCCGCTCCACGGCCACGTTCGGGCTCACTCCCTTGGCTAGGTCGAAGCGGTAATCGGGCGGCTCGAGTCTCCCGGCGCAGGCCCCTTCCCACTCATGGGCGTCGCAGAGGCGTTTGCCCATGGTCCAGCAGATCTCTGCAGCCTCGCGAGCCCGGACCCAGACTACCGGATAGAAGCAGGGGATGTCGGGGAACTCGAACTGATCGATGCATGCCGTGGCGTGCTCGGGCTTCTCCTTGGCCGGATCATAGAGGGGCGCCATGTACCTGGTCCCGCAGATCTTCGCGAAGGTCGGGTTCTCGTAATGGACGGCCAACTGGCCGAGCTTCTCCCTTCACTGCTCCGGCGTGACCGGGTGATGAGTGACGGCGGGATTCCCCTGGCCGATGTATGGCGAGTGGGCGAAGATCTCCCGGATCCGCTCCATCTGGGCAGTCGATAACCCGTGAACCCGTTGAATCTGCTCTAGGAGCACCTCGTTCTGCTCCGTGAGAGACTCGCCGGCGGCAAAAGAGCGAGGAATCCCGAGCGCAAGTGCGCTGAGGCAGGCTCCGACCATGACGAGGTGGAGCACCCATCTACCGGCCGCTTTCATGGCGTCACCCTCCTTTCTTCACGTCGCATGAGGTAAAAGAAGTCCCGGTTGTCCGGATACCCGATAAAGCGGGGAACGTACTTGCCGTCCACGGTCTTATCGAGTTCGCTCATGCCCTGGATGAGATGCTGCACCAGGAGATGCCCGCCCGCCCTCTTGTAGATCGCCAGATAGGTGTGCTCCAAGGCGTTCATGTCGAGGTGCATGGCATAGCGGCACCGGTAGGCCTGGAATACCCGCGCCATGGCCGAGGGGGTGGCGGTGGAAAAATAGCCGTAAATGAGGAACCTCTTCCCATTCGCCTCCTGAAGCGCTAGGCCCGCCCGCAGGGTGCGGAGCTTTCCGGCCTCGGAACCCGACCAGTTGCCGGGGCCCCACTCTCCCACCAGGGGACCTGGAAAGGAGCGGTTCGCGCCTTCATCGTACTCGATGACGGGCACGCCGTTCTGGCGCGCGTATCTGATTTGGGCAAGAAGCCTGTTGTCCGCCTCGGCCCAGGTCTTGAGGTGGATGGAGCCGTCCTCGAGGGCGAAGATGGTGGAGAGCTCCGGCTGGAGCTTGCTGAAGACTACCCCCTCCTCGATGAACCCATAGTGGCTGCCGTGGTTGATGCGGGCGAGCTTCCCGTACTTGAAGGCGCCGTGCTCTCGCTTGTAGCCGCCGGCAAAGGTGGCCACCGTCCTCGGCGCATGGGCGGGGCTGATCATCCCGGTTGCCACCAGCGGGGCGATGGTGCCGATGCCGTCCGGCCCAGGGAGCCGTCTATCCCTCACCTCGGGGAGGACGCGGGGGGACCAGCCGACGCCGGGGTGGTCCGTCCCGAGGACGAGGGCGAGATCGAAATGGTTGAGGTCGAAGGCAACAAGGTAGACCAGGGCGGAACGCTCGACGCTGTCCAAGGGGTGGACCACGCGGGGATAGCTCTGGAGAATCTCCGCGGCCACCGCGGCGGGTTGGATGACGCTCACGAAGACGCCCGCGTTATCCCTTGCCGGGTACCAATCGCCAAGAGCGACGGCACCGCGGCCGGCGGTCTCGATGTCAATGCCCAGGTCACCGGTGGCGATGAGGCGCCCCTGGTAGGCGGGGTCGAGGAGGGCGGAAAGGGGCGCGGCGGGCCCGGCCTTTTCCGGCGCCGCCGGGACCCGCTCCGAGCCGGCGACAACCTTCGCCTCTTCCCGCCAGCGGTCCTTGAAGAAGGTGTCGCGGACGAAAACAACGATCTTTTCACCCCCCCAGACATGCTTGCGAAGAAAATCCGCAACCGCTTCCCTGGCCGTGCTCCCCCCCTCGGTCGGGTTTCGCAAGTCGAGCCTGCCGCCGCACAGGGGGGCGTAGGGGGCGTGGGACGCCCTCGCCTCGGCGAGGCTCGGCTTGGCGCTCGATGACCACAGCTCGCAGGTCGAGCCGGAACCAGTCTTCGCGACTGGAACGCCGTGCAGACCCCCCTGGCTCAGCGAGAGCCGCTGCTCGTGAGGATGGGAGTTCTGGAGATGGTAGAAGAGCCCCGGTGAACCGTCCGGCCATGAGAGACGAAGGAGATACCAGACATTGATGAGCGGGTTGAGATTGACAAGGGTCGCCGTCCCCCTTTTGCCGTCCGGCCCTTCGATAGTCGCCGTTTCCGTCTGGCGGAACTGCTGGAGCTCGATGATGGTCTTGGGGGTATCAAAATGGTATTCGGCCACCTGGCCTTCCGGTGCCAGCTCTCCGGCGACACGAGGAGGAGACGGCGAAATTAGAAAAAGAACGGCGACGATCGTCGCCGCGGCTGAAAGGGCAAGCGAGCGCCGGAGCCGCCACCGGGATCCTCCATCCTCCCCCAATTGGCGTCTGGAGGCGAGCTCCACGACCGAGATCGTGGCACGTTGTTGAGAGAGCTTCCTCATCGGTACGCAGTGCCCCCGGGTATCACCTTGCTGCGCCTGCGGTCCTCACCGCTTGGTCAGAAGGCGGTACAACAACCGACTACAGCCTCATACGCTTGAAGAGCTTCTCAGGGATGGCACAGATCACTCTCATAACAACATACCAAAACCATGGGAGGTAGACCACGTCCTTGCAACTCTTTATCGCCCGGTAGATACCTGCGGCCACGATCTCCGGTCGGACCCAGAGGAATCCTTTCGGAAGCCCGGCCGTCATCGGCGTGTCCACGAGCCCCGGTTTCACGGTGAGGACGTGGACACTCGATCGGTGCAGGCGATTGCGAAGGCCCTGCAGGAACGTAGAAACGGCCGCCTTGGCCGATCCGTAGACGTAGTTGGACTGCCGGCCCCGGTCGCCGGCCACGGAGGAGATCACGGCGAGGGTGCCGTATCCCTGGTGCTCGAAGGAGTTGGCAAGATGGGTAAGGAGTGAGATCACGCTCAAGGCGTTGGCTGCAAACTCCCTCCGGGTTAGATCGAAGGATGTCTGGCACGCCTTCTGGTCCGGTGAGGTGCCGTGGGCGATGAGGGCGGTGTCCAGGCCGCCGAGGGAGCGGCGGGCCTCTTCGATGAGCCTCAGGTGCCGATCGTACTCTCGGGCGTCCATGGTCATGGTCTCCACTCGGCGGGCACCTCGGACGCGGAGATCGTCGGCCACCGCCCGGAGTTTCTCCGGGTCGCGACCGACGAGAAAGAGGCTGGCGCCCTCCGCGGCGAAGAGCCTGGCTGTCGCCTGAGCAATGGCGGAGGTGGCCCCGATGATGAGGATCCTTTCCATGATCACTCCTTTGTCACTCGGCGCCAGAAGGTGGAGGAAAACTTTGGATCCCGGAGGGCCTCCAGGGCCTCCCATTGGGGGTAGTAGGCCTTGAAGGCAGCCGGTGCCATCCGGGCATCTTTGGCGGGATAGACGACACCACCGGCCGAGCTCACGATCCCGTCAAACTCCTCAAGGAGTCGCATAACCTTGGGTCCGGGGCTCGGGAAATCGAGGGCGAAACTGATGCCGGGGCGGGGAAAGGAGAGGAGCCCGGGGGAGGGCAGGGCGCCGAACACCTTCAGCACGCCGAGGGATGACGGCATGCCCTGGCGGAAGGTGAGCCGGAGCATCCCTTCCACCACGGGCTTTCCGCACTCAAGGGGCACGACACAGTGGTACTGGAGGAATCCCCCGGGGCCGTAGAGGCGGTTCGAGCCTTCGATCCGGTCGAGCTCGAAGAGGAACACGTCGTAATCGGTGACCGTCGGGGAAGAGAGCTTTTCGTGAGCCAGGTAGACAAGGGTGTTGAAGAGACGGACAGTCACCTCGTTGACCGGTGATACAGGGAAGTCCAAGGGCACGCGAAAACCTCGCCGGGACTTTCGTTGAAGGGCCGGCGAACCCGCACCGGCGTGGTTGCCGCGAAACAGGAGACCGCGGCCGAGATTCTCGCCACGGGCGAGACAATCGATCCACGCCGCGACGTACTCGAAGTTGCGGGATGAATCCAGCAGCTGCTCGAACAGTCGCTCCAGATTCGGGGCGGGAACCGCCTCGGAGATCACGTTTTGACTCTGGATCCGCCTGAGCGCAATCTCGGCCCAGAGGATCACTCCGGTCAACCCGAGGCCGCCGATGGTGCCCCTGAACCAGTCCGGATTCTCCCCGGGAGAGCAAATGCGCCGCTCGCCGCTGGAGCGAAGGAGCTCGAAGCGCCGCACGTGGCGGCCGAAGGTTCCCTCGCGGGAATGGTTCTTGCCGTGAACATCGCTGGCGATCGCCCCGCCGAGGGTGACAAACTTTGTGCCCGGCAGCACCGGCAGAAACCAGCCCTTCGGCACCACGAGATCCAGGATCTGGGAGAGGAGCACACCCGCCTCGCAGCGGAGGACCCCTTCCTCCGGATCGAAGGCGATGAAGCGATCCAGGCCCCGGGCATCGAGGAGAATGCCGCCGTCGTTAAGACAGGTATCCCCGTAGCTCCGACCGTTTCCGAAGGGGAGATAGGAGCGGTGCGGGTCTCGTGACACGGGCAGGCTCAGGTGGCGCCAGATGAGGCGAACCGCCGACTGTCTCACCCGCGGGTACCGCCCCCAGGACTCATACCGGCCCACCATAGCCTCAGACCGCCACGAGAAGGGTAAATGCCGCCAGCACGAGGACGATCCGGCTTGCCCGGTCTCTTAGGGCGAATACGAGGGGGTCGTCATTCATCTTGCCCCGATGAGCCATAAGCCAGACGTGGCTGATCCAGTAGAGCAACAGCGGACAGAGGAACCAGATGAATTCGTGTCGGCTGTACAGGAGCTGCGCGGTGCCGCTCGCGATGTAGATGGCGAGGACAAGGACGGCCACATAGCCGCTCGCCGCTCCCATGGCCGCGAGGAGCTCGCGGTCACCGGGCTGGTAGCCTCGCGCCGCGGCGCTCTCGGCCGCCGCATCGCCCAGGGGTACGAGCTCGGCGTAGCGCTTTACGAGAGCGAGACTAAGAAAGAGGAAGATGGAGAAGGCGAGAAGCCACGGAGACGGCCAGATTTTGACCGCGGCGGAGCCGGCGGCGACCCGGAGGGCGTAGAGTCCGGCAAGGACAATCACATCAAAGAGGACGTGGTGCTTGAAGAAGAGGGAATAGGCAAGGCTCGCTCCGTAGTAGATGCCCAGCATCACCACGAACAAAGGAGGGAGAAGGCAACCGAGGAGTCCACTCATGGCCAAGAGCGCCGGGATCAGAAGGAGGCCCGCAAGGAGAGAGATCTCGCCGGAGGCGAAGGGACGGCGCCGCTTGCGTGGATGCCGGCGATCCGACGGGAGGTCCATGAGGTCGTTCAGAAGGTAACCGCTGGAGGCACAGAGGCTGAAGGCGAGGACGGCGAGGAGCGCGCGACCTGTGAGGGCGAGCTCGGTGACGCGGTGCGCGGCTAGGAGGGGGACGAAGACAAGGAGGTTCTTCAGCCACTGATGGGGACGCAACGCTCGAAGGTAACCGAGGAAGGGCTCCTTCTCGTTGTCGAAGACCTCATCGACCCGGGCGACCCGCCCTGCCGCCCGGCGAGCGCCGAGCTGGGGATTGACCACTATCGCCTTCCGCGCCGACCGCCATACCGTGAGATCGCCCCGTTCATTGCCGGCATAGTCGAAGCCCTGTTCACCGAACTCCGCAACCAGACGGTCCCGTTTTCGACGGGGGGAGAGATTTTGAATCCCATTACTCGATATGACCGTGTCGAAGAGGTGCAGGTGGTCAGCCACCTGGTGGGCAAGGAGCTCGTCGGCGCCGGTGGCAAGAACCAACCGCCGGCCCTTCTCATGCTGAGCTTTTAGGTACTCTACCAGCCGGGAATGATAGGGGAGGAGGCTCACGTCCAGAGTGACTCTGTTGCTGACCTCGTGCTTCAGGTTCGCGGTGCCCTTGAGCAGCCAGAGTAGCACCATGGCGAGATAGAGGGGATTTCGGCGGAGGAGGGCAACGACGGACTCCACCAGGAGATCGGTCTTGACCAAGGTCCCATCGAGGTCCACTACCAGGGGAGGGGCAGCTGGCGGCTGTCGAAGCAGCCCGTCTCTATTCGCCGTGAAGGCGAGTCTTTGCAGAGCCCGGGGAAGGTGGAGGTACTTGCCGCCGCCTGCCGCTGCCGGTACTTGATAGTCTCCGTTCTGTCGCTCCATCGCCCCAGTCCTCTCTCTCCCTGCTGCCGCAGGGAGCAGCAACCGCCGGTGCTTTCAATAATAACTCGGACGTGATGAAAATGAATGGGAGAAATCGCCGGTGTCGGCCGGTAGGAAATCCATCGTTGCAGTGGTGCAGAGAGGTGCTTTGACAAGGCGTCTCTGCCGGTATAGCATAGGAACATAACAGGTTCTTGATGCCGGCTTCGGTTTTCCAAACAGGCAGAATGGCAGCCAGGTGCATGGCACGGCGAGTCTGGTCTGTTGGACGGTCGGAGAAACGGCCGGTTCCTGCTGGGGCGGATCCTCTTTCAGCCCGGATGGCGTGAGCGATTCTTCCTCGTTGGCCGTCGACTCCTTCGCGCGTTACCTTTCCCTTTCCCTCTCGAGACTCCCAGACGAACCGGGGGCTGGTCGCGCTCCTCGGCGCAGGGCTGGAGTATGAGCGCGTAGCCGGCAGAGAGCCGCAACTGCGGTGCGGTTGCGGGTGAATTCCGGGGGAAACCCCGCTAGCAGGCTACTGCCGGTAGCCGGGAGGTCCAGTCATGGAGATGAGTAAAGAGTACTACTACCACAAGCTTTATGAACTGGCGGCGATGTTGAATTCGTCTCATGCTCCCGACACGGTGCTCCAGGCGTTCGTCGAGGGCGTGGCCAAGGCGGTGGGGGCGAAAGGCTGCTCCCTGCTGCTCCTCAGCCCCGACCGGACGAACCTGGTACACACGATCTCCTACGGGCTGAGCGCCCGGTACGTCAAGAAGGGACAGGTGTCGGCCGACAAGAGTATAGCCCAGGCCCTTGACGGTGAGGCGGTTTCCATCCTCGATGCAACCACCGATGAGCGAGTTCAGTATCCCCGGGAGAACAAAGAGGAAGGGATCGCCTCGATCCTTTCGGTGCCCATGATGCAGCGGGGCGACATTGTCGGCGTGGTGCGAGTCTACACCGCCGAGCCGCACAAATTCACAGCCGATGATACCTACTTCGTGTGGGCCGCTGCCAACCTGGGCGCCATTGCCTTGGAGAACGCCAGGTTGTATGACTCCATCGCGAAAGACTACGAGGCTTTGAAACGCGACGTGGCGGAGTGGGGCCTGCGGATAGGGGGTGGAGGCGGAATGTAGGAGAGTCAGAGGGCGAGGTGCTCGACCCGGCGGGAGTGGTCCTACTTTTCGAGGGCCTCAATGCAGGTCCAGTAGGACTTCCCAGTCCCCACCTCTTGGACCTCTACCTCCCTGAAGGACCCCCGCCGGGTCAGCACCTGAACCCTCTGACCTTCGCTCGTCTCCCAGACGAGCCCTTGGTCCTTCAGCTTCTGCAGGGCTTCACTGTTGTCCGCCTGGGAGAGTGCGCTCAGTCTCCGGAAGACGTCGAGAGTCATGGCGGCGGGATAGCCGCCGGCAAGGCGGTATTCCGCGCGCTCGACGCCGAGGGTTTTTCGCTGCATCCAATGAGGAGCCCAATTCGGGAGCGTACCTCCTTGATCCCACCAGACAAAGGCGGAGATCCCAAGTGCCGATACCAGGGACCACCACCACCAGCTTCGCCTGCTTTTCCCGCGGACAGCGATGCGCATGACTGGTTGACCTCGAGCGGATAGATCTTGTCTCTGTTCCGTCGGAACGCCTTGCCTAACTAGCCCCCTCCGTCGAGCGATGCAATCCTCAGGCCAGCATGGGGAGGGGCAAGTCTGCGGCGGCGGCAGCTGAGAGAGGCCTCCATGAGGTTCCCTCAAAAGGACTCATGTGATACCCTGATCGTGGTTCTCGGCTCCTCGGAAAGGTGGCGTACTGCTGATAGATTATCTGGGGGCAGATCGTGGCACGATTCGGGACTGTGTCTGCGACGGTAGTCCCGGGCCGCAGGGAAACCTCCGCGAGAGTCGTGAAGGCAAAACTCGGCATGATTTCCCATTCGAGAACAGGAGGTGTCACCATGTTCTCAAGAAAAAGGGCTTTGACAGCTGTCCTCGTGGTGGGGCTGTTTGCGTGCGGCGTGATTGCCGCCATTGCCGGGGAAGGGGATACGACCTGGCAGATACTTGCCAAGGTGGATGAACTCCTCGAGAAGAACCCTCTGGCTCCGGGCGAGAAAGCGCAGATGATCAAGATCGCCGAGGACGACACGATTACCGCCTACCTTATTCGCATGGGTCCAGGTGCAGAACTCGGCCCCCATGTGCACCGGACCCACGACGAGATCGAATACTTCATCAAAGGTACGGCGCTCCTGTTCGTCAACGACGCCTGGGTTGAGATCAGGCCCGGGAACGTTCACTTCAACCCCATGGGGAAGGCACATGGGGTGAGAAATACGGGGAGTGAGCCGCTCGTGGCGCTGATCGCCTTCACCCCGGCAATGAGGGAGACGGACAGGTATTTTTTGAAATGACGGAAAGGAGCGGTCCCATGATCAGGCTGGATCTGGTCGGAAAATCCTTCGGTCCTTCTGTATTCGAGTACACTTGGCGGGATGTGATCCTCTATCACCTCGGAATCGGTGCCTCGGCTCAGGATCTCAACTTCGTCTTCGAGAGAGTGAAGGGAGGGCTCCGGGTCATTCCCACCTTCGGGGTGATCCCCGCCTTCGAGGTCCTCTGGAGGGTGGTAGAAAACCTGAATGTGGACTTGCAGAAGGTACTCCACGGCGAGCAGACCATCTTCGCGGAGAACCCCATTCCTCCGCGGGGAAAGCTCCTGACCACCGCTAGACTCGAGGGCATCTATGACAAGGGTAAGGCTGCCTTGGTTCAGGTCCGCTCGGAAACTGCCAGCGAGCAGGGCGAGTTGCTCTTTCGCTGCCTCGCCGTCTTTTTCTGCCGCGGTGAAGGGGGATGGGGCGGAGATCCGGGGCCGAAAGGTGAGCGTCACGAGGTTCCTGTGGAGCGGCCCCCGGATTTTGCCGTCGCCGACCAGACCTCACCGGATCAGGCGGTCCTCTACCGGCTCATGGGGGATGTGAATCCCCTCCATGTGGATCCGGAGTTTGCTGCCGGCGCCGGGTTCAAACAGCCCATCCTTCATGGGCTCTGCACTTTTGGCTTCGCGGCCCGGGCGATTCTCAAGGCGGTGTGTGACAACGATGTCCGGAGGCTCAAGGAGTTCAAGGTTCGGTTCAGCAACGTGGTCTTTCCCGGCGAGACCGTGACCACGCGCGGCTGGAAGGTCAAGCCAGGGCTCTATCAGGTGAAGGCGGCGACGCCGGGAGGGGTTGTCCTGTCCCACGCTTTTGCCCGGGTGGCTGAGTGATGAGCCCGCTGGGACGGCAACCCGCGCGTCGCAAGGGAAATTTAATCAAGTAGCTGTTTTAACGTAACTTTATTGAAAACTGTTGAGGTAAAAAGTTAGGTTTCTTGCCTCTGTCTAGGGGGCCTGTCACCCCCTGCGCGCCGCAAGGGCCATGGAGAGCCAGCCGGCGATAAAGGCAAGCCCGCCCACGGGGGTGATCATTCCCAGGGCGCGGATCCCAGTAAGGGTGAGGAGATAGAGGCTCCCCGAGAAGAGCACCATACCGGCGAGGAAGAGCCACCCTGTCGTCTGGAGCATCCTATCCGCAGGGCGGCGGGAGAGGAGCGCAGTGAGCCCGAGGAGGGCGAGGGCGTGATACATGTGGTAACGCACCGCCACGTCGAAGACCTCGAGGTGGGCCGGATCCAATCTGCCTTTCAGGCCGTGGGCCCCGAAGGCCCCCAGAATCACGGCCAGACCGCCGCCAAGGCTTGCCAGGAACAGGAACCGTCGCTCCATCAGAGACCTCCTCTC
>JAGFXI010000466.1 GCA_017861095.1 Deltaproteobacteria bacterium
TGGCACAGGCGCGCGACAGTTCTTCGACGACAATGGTATAGCTCAGGTAGTCCGATCCTGCCCCGCCGTATTCCTCAGGAAAAGGGATGCCGAGCCAGTCCTGTTCCGCCAGTTTCTTGACGATGTCTTCCGGAAACCGGGCCTGTTGATCAATCTCGTCGGCCGCCGGCTCAACGTATTTCTGGCAAAACTCCCGTACGCTTGCCCGGATCAACTGATGCTCTTCTGAAAGCTTGAAGTTCATGGCACGTCTCCCTTCATGTCTAGTTCATCCTGTGGCTTACCGGTTTTCCCAGCACGTACTCGCTCTCTGACAGGTGAACATCTTTAGCGCGCATTATGCACCAACCACCTGCTGCGACCGCGGACATGGCCGTCCTTCCGGGCGTCCTCGGGTCTCGAACCCTGCGACGTACTGAAAAGTACGCCTCAGGTCCGAGCCCCTGTGGTTGCCCGGTGGCACGACCATCTCCACGATCTCGCGACGGCGTCTCGCGCATAATGCGGGCTAGAGGCAATACTGTTCACGTAGAGATCCTAATGCAGCTTTTGATGTTGATAGATGCCAAGGGTTTCGAGTCGCGGCGGCGCAGGGGGAAGTTGCTCATCTTGCGTTTGACTCCCCGTGTTACGGCGGTTGCGACTTGATACCACGCGTTCCTGCAAGAGTTCCTCCAAAACGGTATCATGGAACGCTCTCCAGTGCCGTGGGGGGGATAGCGGGGAAGAGAGGGAGCTTGCGTCGCACAACCCGCACGGCGTGAAGGAAGGAGAGGCGGTCAGGGTCCTCGTCGGCTTTGAGAGCCGCCTCATGCATCAGCCCACGGATGGCAAAGTGAGCCATCATAAGGCCATAGAACTCCTGACGGACGAGATCCGGCGTCTTGCTCCGCAGGACGATTCTCGATCCCCGAAGATGTGTCTTCAATTCGTCCAAGGCCGTCTCGATCTCCCAGCGTTCGTGATAGAGGGCCGCCACCTCCGTGGCCGGAGCCTGTTCGGGATCGAGGATCGTGGTCAGGAGCCGGTAGATGGGCTCGGCTCCAGCAACTCCGTGCAGTCGGTACTCGATCACTCTGACAGTCAGGCCATTGGTGGTGTGGCGTCGATCCCGCTGGGAGGGGTAAATCCGGCTCAGATAGGAGCCATCTCTCAAGCGCTGCTCGCACGGCAAGCGCAAGTTCTTCTTGATTCTCCAGAGAAGATCCGCACCGGTCGAGCGGGCCTGATGCCACAGCTCAAAACCAAAGAACTGTCGATCCGCCAAGCACAGCATCCCGGAGCGCAACCACGGAAGCACCCCTTGGGCCAGGGTGGTTTCTGCCGTCTGGTACTCTCCCAGTTGGGTTCCAAAGAGCACATGAGTGCCGCATTCCACCAGAGACACAAAGCGAATCTGGGGATAGGCGCTCTTGCCACGGCTCGCCCCAGGCCGCCCAAAGCTCCTTTCGTTGGCCCTCTCATCACTGACGTCCAGCGTGCTCCCGTCCAAGCTCACCAGACGCCACCCGCGGTACCACGCCCCCTTGGTCGACTCCACGGCGATCGGTTGCACCACTTCATCGTGCAGTCGCCGCAGCGGCTCTACACCCAACCTCGCGCGTGCCTGCGAGATCCCAGACTTGCCCGTCACCTTGATCTTGACTCGCGGATTGAGCAACCACTGAATCCCTTCCAACAGACACCGGAGCACCTCGCGATAGGAACTTTGCATGTACAAGGCCAAGGCAATCACGTAGTACACGACCACGTGCGCCGGCAGATCCCGTTGGCGAATACTCCCCCTGCCGGCTGCGACCACCACCGATTTCACCATAGTCAGCGGAAAGGTCTTAGCAACTACTCCAAGGCTGATGTAATCCGTAATCCGGCTCCCCGTGGGGAGCTCTGCAATCGTCCGTGCCACCTGCGGTCCTCCTGTGATAGGTTCGCCACAGGGTACCACAGATTGATCTCTAAGTGAACAGTATTGGGGCTAGAGGAGAACAGTATGCCTTCGAGGCTGGAGTCTCGGAGCCAAACAGAGAAAGGAGGAGAGCTATGCCGGACAGCATTTACAAGGTAGTCCAGTTGGTGGGGACAAGCAGCGTCTCCTGGGAAGATGCGGCGAAAAAGGTGGTGGACACTGCAAGCCAGAGCTTGCGAGATCTGAGGGTCGCTGAGATTACCCAGCTGGACCTGAAGATTGAAGATGGGAAAGTCGTCGCCTACCGCGCCAGGGTCAATCTCTCGTTCAAGTTCGAGGCGGGCAAGTGACGACGGCATGAATCCGGGTCACTGAAGGGACGTTCTGGCTCTTCTTGAGGAGGGGGTGTCGGGGCCGGCTGGTTGTGCCCCGGGGCCCCCTCCTTATTGCTCACCGGCGCGAAAGCTCCTGGGCAGTGGTACCCGAGAGGACTCGCCAATGACCTCTGACAAAGCGGATGAGCCCCTGGTGAAGGAGAACGTTCCCCTCAAGGAGCTGAATACCTTCGGTCTTGATGTGAGGGCACGATACTTTGCCACGATCGACAGTGAAGCGTGCCTGGAGAAGCTCATCGACGAAGGGCTATCTCGCGATCGGAAGTTTCTGATTTTGGGCCACGGGTCGAACGTCCTCTTCAGCTCCGACTACGACGGGCTCGTCGCCCGCATGTGCCTAAAAGGAAAACGGCTGGTCCGGGAGGACGCCGGCCAGATCGTCCTCGAGGTTTGGGGCGGTGAAGACTGGTCTGACCTGGTGACCTACACCGTGGATCGCGGCTGGGGTGGCATAGAAAACCTCGCCATGGTGCCTGGGACCGTCGGGGCGGCGCCGATCCAAAACATCGCCTGCTACGGGCAGAACCTCGTTGATGTGTTCGTCTCTCTGGACGCGGTCGATCTCACCACCGGCACCCTGAAGACGTTCACCAAGGAGGAATGTGCGTTCTCTTATAGAGACAGCATGTTCAAGGGGTCCGAGGGGAAGAGATATCTGGTCACCAAGGTTCGCCTCTCCTTGTCGAAGAGCCCGGTAACAGACACCTCCTACCATTCGCGATATGACTCTATCGAGGACGAGCTGAAGGTCCTTGCCCGTCCGCCATACACCATCAGAGATGTGTACCGAGCCGTCTGCACCATACGTTCACGGAAGCTCCCCGATGTGAGGGAGGTCGGCTCTGCAGGGAGTTTCTTCAAGAACCCCGTCGTCAGCAGGGAGAAGGTGATCGAGTTGAGGCGGGTGGTCCCCGGCCTGCAGGTTTACCCTGTGGATCAGTTGTTCTACTCGCAGAGCAGCAAGGGCCCGGTCGATGACTCTGCCTGCGTCAAGGTACCGGCGGGTTGGCTCCTGGAGGAGATGGGCTGGAAGGGAAGGCG
>JAGFXI010000195.1 GCA_017861095.1 Deltaproteobacteria bacterium
CGCTACCCTTCGGTCGCTCGCTGCGTGTTGTCCAGCTTACCGACATCCATGCCGGAATTTACATGAACCGAGACGAGATGCGCCGGTACGCCGCCCAGGCCATGGCGCTTCAACCGGATCTCTTTGTTCTCACCGGAGACTACATCTCGAACTCCCTGGTCTTTCTCCCGGGTTGTCTCGAGGAAATGGGCCGGATCCGCGCCCGGTACGGCACCTTCGCCACGCTAGGTAATCACGAACACTGGTATGCAGACCTGGCGGAGCTCCAGGCCATTTTTCGCGAGTACCGAATTCCGCTCCTCCATAATTCTCATCAGCTGATTGAGACCGAAGGGGGCTCGTTCGCAGTGGCTGGAATCGATGATCTTCGCACTGGGTATCCCGACCTTGAGGCCGCCTTACGCGGGCTGGATTCCGCGACGCCGACGCTGCTTCTCTCCCATCGTCCGGAAATCTTTCCCGAAGCCGCTCAGCGCGAAATTCCCCTTACCCTGGCGGGTCACTATCACGGCGGCCAGGTAAAACTGAGCCTGCCGGGCGGGGGTCTCAGCCTGGCCCACCTCAGAACCCCTTATGCGGAGGGGCTCTACCGGATCAACACCTCTCACCTGTACGTTAGTCGCGGCATCGGCACCACGTTTACCCCGGTGCGACTGAACGCCCCACCGGAGGTAACCTTGTTCCACCTGACTTGACCCGCATTTCACTCCGGATGGTGGTGGAGGGACTCTCGCATGGATCCGGTGACAAGAAGAGGTGCGAGCCAATCTTCGAGAGGGAAGAGGGCGGGGAAGATCCTCTTCTGGTGTCTTATTCCACTCATATTCGCAGGATTTGTCCGCTTCTATTCTGCGATTTTCAATGTATTATGCGGAGCCTGGTTAGCTCTTATACTCGGTGAAAAATACCTGGGAGCCATATTCGCTGTGTCGCTTGTAACGTCAGCCCTTTGCTCGATCGGCACATGCTATATCTTGTGGAAGCAATATAAGAAGCACATCTTGAACGAGCCTCAGGAGAAATGACAACTTTCCGACAGACTAACCCGCATTAGCAGGATGCTGAAAAACCCTTTTCATGATGTCGGAGGAGACTGCCACGTGAGCCGGGCTGGTCGGTGAAGCAATGTGCATCTGGAGCCTCCTCTTACCTGTTTGGCCTGGCGGAAGGCTTGCCAAACCTTGCACCATGGTTCTGCAAGCGGGCTGGAACACCACAAACTTATTCATGCCGCGACCACGCCATGGCGTAACCTTGCGGAACCGACCAGCCCGGCTCAGGTCTTCCGTGCATACCTATACACGATCAGTCCCGGTCGGGGGGTTTTTCAGCATCCTGTTAGACGAGGGTGGAATGAAGATTAAGTACAAGCACACGAACATCATCGCGCGAGACTGGCAGGCCCTAGCCGCATTCTACGAAAAGGTCTTCGGCTGTGTCCGGGTACCGCCGGAGCGCCATCTCGAGGGGGCCTGGCTGGACAGAGGGACGGGCGTCCCGGGCGCTCGATTCTCCGGAGTGCATCTTCGCTTGCCCGGCCATGGCGAGAACGGACCGACCCTGGAGATTTATCAGTACGGGAAAAATGAACCGAAGCCGCCCCCGGCGGCGAATCGAGAGGGGTTCGGCCATATCGCCTTTGAGGTCGAGGATGTGGAGCAGGCCACGGCGGCGGTTTTGAGGCACGGTGGGAGCAAGGTCGGAGAGATCTCCTCGTCTCCTGTCGAGGGTGTTGGTCTTCTCACCTTCGTGTACCTAGCCGATCCCGAGGGTAACATCATCGAGCTTCAGGCATGGAAGTAGATCGTCGAAGAAAGGCGCGGAGCCCGGTCGCGCCCAGCAGCGGGTCGACGAGTGTCTCAGACCGACCGTTCATCAGGACTGGCATGACGGCACACTTGTTTGCGTATGGAACCCTGATGTGCGAGGACATCATGCTTGCGGTAACCGGATGCCGGTTCACCGGCGTGCGGGGGGGTCTTGCGGACCGTTGAATGAGGCCCACGGAGGCGACGCCCGGAATGCAAGGCGTCACGGGGGGCGTAAGAGGTGGATTGAGCGAAGAGCGCAGGTTACATTGACACAAACGCTCAGTGGAACGGGTCGCCGAACGAGCTCAAGGACTTGATTGGTGTTTTCCATAGATGAGGGAGGGTTGCATGCGTGCACGCACAGTCCTGTTGGTGTTTGTTCTCGGAGCGATCGCCGTATTTGCCGCGCTAAACTGGAGCGCATTCATGACGCCGACGAGCCTGTCGCTCGGGTTTGCCACGGTGCAAGGGCCGCTCGGACTGATCATGCTCGGGCTGACGGCCCTGGTCACGGTGCTTTTTCTCGCGTTCGTGGTGTACCTGCAGACGTCGGTGCTCATCGACGCTCGGCGTCACGCGCGCGAGCTCAAAGCGCAGCGGGAACTGGCGGACGAGGCCGAGACCTCGCGCTTCACCGAACTGCGAGGCTTTGTGGAGGAGGGGCTGCAGAGGCTCGAAGGCCAATGCGAGGAGTCCAGGACCGGCGTACTGGCGCGGCTCGACCAGCTCGAGCGGGAACTGCGGTCCGCGGTCGAGCAGGCGGGGAACACGCTTGCCGCCTATATCGGTGAACTCGAGGACAGAATTGCTGGGGGAACCGGAGGGAGAAGCCCGAGCGCATCGACGTGAGAGCGTGCCGCCTTGTCGAGCCTGGAGTGACACCTGTCTAGGGGCCGGCACCGAACGAGGGCGACCCGCTCAGGTTCGCGTCATGGGCAGGCCGGATGGCGAAACCATCCGTCGCGCCCCAGGGCATCGGCCGGAAACGCCGAGTCGTGACTTGTCTCCCTCGGTTGCCGATGAAGCGGAGGACTGGGGGATCTAGCCGGCCGTCAGTCCCCCGTCCACCAGGAAGAGACTTCCGGTGACGAAGCTTGCGGCGTCTGAGGCGAGGAAGTAGACGAGCTCGGCAACTTCGTCGGGACGCCCGACTCTTCCCAACGGGTATTTCTTCGCCTCCTTCGCCCAGGCGAGGTCCACGTTACCCCCCAGGTCCCGGTCAGCCCAGCGCTGGAGTGCCCCTTCGGCCAGGGGGGTTCTGATAGTGGCCGGGCCGACCGTGTTCACCCTGATATTCTTCTCGCCCAGGTCGATGGCAAGGCTCCTGGTGATCTGTCCGATTGCGCCCTTGCTGGCGCCGTAGGCGAGGCTTCGCCTTTTCCCGATGAAGCACTGGTCCGAGCCCGTGAGGACAATCGAGCCGCCGCCTCCGGCGACGAGATGGGGGACCGTCTCCCGAACCGTGAAGACGAGGCCCTTCAGGTTCGTGTCGATGATGAGGTCCCAGTCCTCCTCGGTGAGGTCGGAGATCGTATTGGACCGGTGGATACCGGCGTTGGCAAAGACAATGTCCAGCCGACCGAAACGGTGCACCGTGAGCTCCACCGCCCTCTTGATATCCTGAATTCTCCTCACGTCGCCCGGAATGAAGAGCACTCGGTCGGAATCCAACTCCCGGCCCCTCACCTCGTTGATATCGAGGAAGCCGACCTGGATTCCCTCTCGCACGAACTTCTCGATGGTCGCTCTCCCGATTCCTGTGGCTCCACCGGTGACAAAGGCGACTTTCATGGAGCAGTCCTTTCGAGTCCAAACATCAGCCGATTTTTCTGCCAGGAGAGTTTACCGCCAAACGCGGCGCCCCACAACCCGCCCGCGCGTCAGAACAGAAAAAGCCACCCGCTCAGGGCAGGCGGCCTTTTCGTAGCCAGCCGCTCCCTCTCCTCGTATGAGAGGCGTTTGTCAGGAACCTGATGGACCTCAGTCCCTCCTTCCTAGCCTCCATCCACGTGCAGTCTCTCCTTGATCCGGAACCAGCCTGCGGGATCCTGGAAATAGTCGCGCGTGTCTTCCAAGGACAGACGATGCTCCCTCTCCATGGCGGCGATAAGGGCGAAAAAGTCCCTTTCCATGGGACTCGGAGAGCTATCGCGGAGATCGGCGTAGAACCGTTCGCCCCTGGCTTCGAAGTCGATGGCGATCTGGACCGCTTCCTTGTCGTCCGTCTCCACCTTGGCAGAGATATCGACGGACGTGATCAGCTTTTCCAAGAGAGCCTTAACGATCGTCCCTTTCACGGTGAGCGGCACGGTTTCCGGCCACTTCCCCTTTTCGCTCAAGGCCTTGTGGAGCTCCTTGATCCGCTCGTAGTGCTCCACCTCATCGTTCGCAATCGCCTCGAACATCGCTTTTCCGAAAGGGTTCTTGGTTCTCCTTGCGTGTTTCAGGTAGAAGGCCCTTTCTTGAGACTCGTTGTTGAGCGCGACCTCCAGTGCCTTGATGCGCTCCTGCGTCATGCTACCCATACGCTCTCCTTTCCGTGCCCGGGTGCGCCGTGCATCCTCAATCATTAATATTCGTCCGAACTGCATGCTTTCATGCTAACTCGTAATCGCGCGGCGGCCAGACACCTGTGACCACCAGGAGGGTTCCTGAGAAGTCCGGGAGATAGGAGATACCGGGTGGGACCCACAAATCTCAGAGGCTTCGGAGGGCGCCGAGGTGACACCCATCAGGGTGCATTTGGGCGAGATGACCGCGGAGCCCAGGTCAGGAAGATGACGCTCATGAGGGCCTCAACTGCTAGGTAGAGGAAGAACATGCCCCCGGGACGTCCGTCGACGATGAGGGAGTAGGTGCGGGCGACCGCCACCAGTGCCATGACCAAGCCCGAGGCGTTGATCACGTGGCGAAACCGCACGAGATCGAAACATGAGCGGAGGGCCACTGCGCCGAGCGCGGCCATCATGCCGTAGAAGGCGCGAAGTTGATTCCTGGCCTCAACCGACTGCGCCACCAGCCGTGTGTCGCCGGTTCCGGGTGCGAACACGCCCAAAAGACCGGAGATCAGCAAGTCAGCGCCGAGGAGGCCGAGCAGGCCGTAGAGGATCACCCTGCGCTTCGATTACCCCGAAGGCCCGCCCCTTGTTCGAAGGCTGGAGCGGCCGCTCGTCCGTATCACTTGGCCGACGGGACGACCTTGATCTCACAGAGATTTGGCCAGAGCTTGCCGGTGACGAAGAGCCGATCACCCCTGGGGTCGTAGGCGATACCGTTCAGGACAGCATCCGGATTGAACGCAGCGTTCCCATAGACCTCACCGCGAACGTACTCGAGCTCGTTGAGACCGGCTACGGGGCCGTGCCCGTCGAAGACGGTGATGCGTCCACCCTCCCCGTAAGTGTCCGGGTGGAGGAACCGAAGGGTTGCCGTGCCGTCGCTCATGATAAGCCGTTTGCCGTCGTGGGTGAGGCCCCAGCCCTCGCCGGGGTACCGAAACTCGTCCAGCAACCGGAAGCTCCGCTTATCGTAGACGAGGCCGACCCCCGACTGCCAGGTGAGCTGAATAAGCCTCTCCCCGAAGACGGTGATGCCCTCGCCGAAGAGCTGAGCCGGGAGTCTATGGATTTGGACGACCACACCCGTTTTCAGGTCTACCTTCCGCACCGACGAGCGCCCGAGGAGGCCGGTGCTCTCATAGAGGATGCCGTTGTCAAAGACCAGGCCCTGGGTGAATGCCTGAGGGTCGTGGGGGTAGGTGTTGATGATCCTACAGGTGTAGATGGGGGTGGAGGGGCGAGCCGCGCCGAAAGCTGGCGCGGGGGCGGCTGCGGCCTGCGGCGAAGCGGCCGGGCTCGGTTCACCGGCGAAAGTGGAGTCGGGATGGCTCACCGAGGGTGGGAACACGATCACCGCGATCAAGGCTAAGAAGGGGATAAGACGAAAGAGACCGTTCATAGAGCGAAGCTCATCCAGGCTCCGGCACCGAGGCCCGGAGACCTAGCCCGCATTATGCACGAGCCACCTGCTGCGACCGTGGATATGGTCGTCCTTCCGGGCGTCCTCGGGTCTCGCCCCTTGCGACGTACTGAACAAGTACGCCTCAGGTCCAGTCCCGCGGTACCGCGGGATGGTTGCCCGGTCGCACGACCATCTCCACGATCTCGCTACGGCGTCTCGCACTTAATGCGGGCTCGCAGCGGCCCATGTTGTTGGGCGCCGTAGACGATCATTTCACCCACCGATGTATCGCTGTCGCCCCTGAAGGGAGAGGGGCTGGGTTGGTGAATCGCAATGGTCAGAGAAATGAGCTGATGAACTTGGCTGCCTCCTTCTTTCCCCGGTAGATCCCATAATGGCCCTCACAGAGGATATCCGCTTCGAGGGAAATGAGAAGCCTCAGCGAGTGGAGGTACTCCTTGCGGTTTGACAGGAGACTCGGGGCGAGGGGCCCGTGCACGTCCTGGGCGAAGAGTACCCTTAGACCCTCGGACTCGGTGAGGTACACCACCGAACCGGGGGAATGGCCGGGAACGTGGATGGCCCTAATGCTCCTCCCTCCCAGAGAGATCTCCTCCTGCGCCCCCGACAGCCTCCTGTCCACGGTGAACGGGCGAATCGATGCGTCGTACCAACTCGCAGCCGTGACCCCGTCGTCACCTTGCTGCAGGTAGTCCGCCTCGAGCTCGTGGGCGACAACTTTGCAACAAAGCTGCTCCTTGAGCAGGCTCACCCCGCCCGTGTGATCGAAGTGACAGTGCGTGATGAGGAGGTAGTCGATCTGCTCCGGGGAGACGCCGCACTCCCGGACGTTCCGGAGAAGCCGCTCGTGAGCGTAGCCGCAGCCTGCATCCACCAGGGCGGCATGACCGCCGTAGTTGATGAGATAGATGGCCGCATCCTCGGGCGAGGTGTAGCCGCCGCCACCAACCTGGAATATCTCGCTGGTGATCTGCTCAGCCATGGTGCTCCCTTCCTCAACTCACTCTCGTCTATCGCCTCACTGACCTCGCAGCGCATCGACAATCCCGCCGACCCCTTCGACCGCCCCGAAAGGCAAGGAGACGGACTCTCCCAGGGACACCCGGAAGTCCCGCGGATTAATCCGGATCAGGGTCGCGCCATATACCCCTGCGATGTACTCCGACTGTCGGCGGACGGTGGCGACCGCCTCGCCGGCGCCTACCTCGACGATGGCCAAACGATGTCTTGCCTCCAAGATCCCTTTGAGCCAGGCGGAGCGCCGGCCGCTCTGGCTGTCGGTACGGGTGGAGATCCACGACCAGTCGCCGAACATGAGGACGTTCGGCCGCGCC
>JAGFXI010000196.1 GCA_017861095.1 Deltaproteobacteria bacterium
TTGCTCGTGGGGATCTGACAGCTACGGGGTTTCACACCCCCAGGCTTTGGGGCAGGAGGGAACACATGAGAAAGGCTCTGGTTCTCCTTTCCATCTTCGTACTCTCCGTTGTCTGCTTTTCCGACGCCACTCCGGCGGCCAATCCTGACAAGATAAAGGTGGGCATCCTTCTTCCGCTTACCGGCACGTTCGCGGCGGTGGCGGAAACGCAACGGGATGGCGCCTTGCTGGCGATCGACGTCATCAACAAGAGGGGTGGCCTCAACATGCCCTGGGGAAAAGTCACGGTGGAAGGGGTAGTCGCCGATGACGAGGCCAAACAGGATGTCGGTGTCCGGCGCTACCGCTACATGGTCTCCGAGGGAGTGAGAGGCGTCGGTGGCCAGACATGGGCTCCGCTTGCATACGCGCTCAATGCCATGGTTCAGAAGGAGCCTATGCCGTATTTCCCCGTGTGCGTCATGGCCAAGGAGGCTTTTCTGAAGGGCAAGCTGGCCGATTCCACCTTCGCCACGGCCTACAGCCCATGGACGGTCGGCTACATGGCCGGGTCCGCCGCCACGAAGACGCTGGGCAAGAAACGGGTCTTTTTCCTGGCGCGCGCCGATAGCTGGGGCTGGGACATTCGGGACGGTGTCTATACCGCTGCCAAGGAACAGGGTGCGGAGATCGTCGGGTATGACGAAGTGTCTCTGGGTACCAGCGATTTCACAACGGTTTTGCAGAAGGTCCGGGCGGCAAAGCCGGACGTTTTCATCGCCGCGCAGTTTGCCGGCGACGCCGTCGCCCTGCTCAAGCAGGTCCATCAGATGGGCCTCAACAAGGAGATGACGATCTTCAATGCCTTTATCACGAACGTCGTCGCCAAAGGCATTCCTCCCGCGGCGCTCGAAGGTGTCTACGCGATGCACTACTTCTACTACGACCTGAGCGAGTTCGAAGACAAGGAGGTGGCCAAGAGCGCCAAGGAGTTCACTGAGCTCTACGAGGCGAAATACAAGACGCCGCCGGATGCGTATGCCACGATCGCATACACCGCCTACATGGAGATGTTCCGCGGATTCGAGGCGGGCAAATCCCTCGAGCCGAAGGCGGTGTCCGCAGCCCTGATGGCCAACAGAGGAGCATTCCCCTCCGTGAAGGGACCCGCCAGATGGCGCGAGGATCACGCGGCGGTGTACAAGTATGCCGCCTTCCTGGTGAAGGGAAAGGGCGCCTCGGAGCAGAAAGGCGCCTGGGATCTCTTCAAGGTCGTTGGCTACCAGGGCGGCGACTCCGTGATGCCGACACTGCAGTCTCTCGGTTATTGAACCGGTTGTTGAACCTGCCTCCACCCCGGTGGTCCTCGTATGCTGCCACCGGGGTGGACGTGCAATAAGGCCGGCCGTGAGTGCTGGTGTCGGCACGGAAATCATCAAGGCCGAGAACGTCACCAAGCGATTCGGCGAGTTGATCGCCATCGATCGCGTGACGTATGCCCTTCGCGAAAACGAAGTGGCGGGAATCGTGGGATCGAACGGAGCCGGGAAAACGACGTTTTTCAACCTCCTTACCGGCTATTACCCGCCCGATTACGGCACCATCCTCTATAAAGGAGAAGACATCACCCACGCGTCGCCCCTCAAACGGATTGCCCTGGGGATGATGCGGACGTTTCAACTCACCTCCACGTTCGACAATCTCACGGTTCTCGACAACCTCGTCCTGTCTTTCTTCCGTGCGCATAAAAAGTCGTCGTTGGCCTCGCTGCTCGTCACGACATGCAAGCGATACCGCGCCGAGCCCCAGATCGCTGAATGCCTCGAAACCTTCCAGCTCGGGGATCTGCGGCATCGACTGGTGAAGAATCTCAGCCTCGGCGAAAAGAGACGACTGGAAATTGCGATGGTCATCCTGGCCGAGCCCACCGTGTTGCTGCTGGA
Organism: Deltaproteobacteria bacterium; assembly: GCA_017861095.1. Lineage (GTDB taxonomy): Bacteria > Desulfobacterota > Syntrophobacteria > BM002 > BM002 > JAGFXI01. Next base: position 1,923 of record JAGFXI010000196.1, read on the forward strand.
CGAACCTTTGGCGGGGCTGAGCGAATCGGAAATTCGGGGGGTGCTGGCAGTTCTCAAGAGGCACGTGGGCAAGCAGACGATCCTGATCGTAGAACACAAGATTTCCCAGGTAGAGGATTTTCTGGAGAGGCTCACCGTCATGCATGAGGGCAAGATCATCGCGGACGGTGGCTATGCGGAATGTCTCCGAGACCCGGAGGTGCGCAGAAGCTATTGGCGGATCGACTCCGCTGCCGTCGCAGACGAGCCTGCTTCCAGCACAGGGAGTCCCTCACCGTGAGCGACGGCGATATCCTGGTGGCCAGAGGATTAAATGTCGCGTACGGCGAGTCGAAAGTTCTCTTCGACGCTCATCTCAGCGTAAGGCCGGGCCAGCTCGTGACCTGCGTGGGTCGAAACGGTGCCGGCAAGAGCACCCTGCTCAAGACCATCGCCGGCTTCCTCAAGCCTACCTCCGGATCTGTCACCTTCAACAACGCCAACCTGATCGGCCTGATGTCCTACGACATCGCCAGGATGGGTCTCAAGTACATTCCCCAGGACAAGAAGGTGTTCTCGGACCTGACCGTCAGGGAGAACCTCGAGCTGGGCAGCTACGCGACCAAAGACTACAATTGGACCCCGGTGACCGACTATTTTCCCAGACTCAAGAGCCTGATGGACCGCAAGGCCGGATACCTGAGCGGCGGCGAACGTCAGATGCTGATGATCGGGCGCGCCATATTGGGTAGCCCAAAGGTGCTGCTGATCGACGAACCTACCGAGGGGCTTGCTCCAAGCATCGTCGCGCACCTCAAAGACGTGTTGAAGGAGCTGAGCAAGAAGTCGGCGCTGGTCATCGTCGAGCAGAACCTGCCTCTGGTCTGCGCCATCTCCGAGAAGATCTATGCCATCAAGGAGGGTAGAGTCGTCGCGGAGATTACAGATCCGGCGTCGATCAAAGCCGGTGTCTGCGAGAAGTTTCTCTAGCTCCGGAATGACGGAGTAGGCGGAAACTGGCGAGGCGACCCTCACACACTGCGCGAGCCCACACCGTCGGTTGGCCAGAGGGCCACGGATCGAAGCATGAGAAAAGCGTTCGCATGGTGGTGGGATATTCTTTTGGCGTTCTCCCTGTTAGCCGTGCTGAGGATCGTCGCGCCCCTGCCTTTCGCGAACGAAATCCTGATCTTTTCCATCTACACGATGGGCTGCAACTTTCTCTTGGGTCGTGTGGGCTTCATTTCATTCGGCCAGCCGGCCTATCTGGCCGTCGGGGCATATGGGACCGCGTTCTATCTTTACTACTTCGGTCAAAACCCGTACGTCGGTCTCCTCTTGGGGCTTGTCGCGGGGCTGGTCGTGTCCGCCATCGTCGGTCCGTTCTTCGTCCGGTTGCGCAGCGATTACTTTGCACTGGTCAACCTCGCGCTGGCGGTGATCGTGTTCTATCTCATGGAAAAAGTTCTGGCAAGCATCACGCACGGAGATAACGGCCTGTGGTTCCTGGCGAACATGTCCTCCACCCCCGTGGTGAACATCACCACGCCCAGCGGGTTCTTCATCTTCGCCTTCCTCGTGACCATGGCCGTCTGGGTCTTTTACAAGTATCTGGACGATTCGATCTACGGCGCCTGCTGCCTTGCGACGAAGATCAATGAAGACAAGCTGCAGTTCCTGGGGTACAGCAACTTCAATATTCGATGGCTGGCCTTCGTCATTGCGAATACGACGACGGCCTTGGCCGGCTCGCTCTACGCTGTCTATTTCGGTTTCGTCAGCCCTGAAATCAGCAGCCCCGCCCGAGCCGCCGACCCGGTCGTGGTAACGATCTTGGGGGGCGTTGGCACGCTCTACGGACCCATCGTGGGCGCGATAGCCTACACCGGCATGAAAGACTTGGTCAGCGGCGTCATCGTCAACTGGGAGCTCCTGGTCGGTTTTCTGCTGGTCTTCATCATGCTCGCCGGGGAAAAGGGTATTTGGGGCTCGGCCCAGCCCCTCCTCACGAAGGCCCTCTTCCCGAAGCGACTCCTGCAGGATCGTGGGGACGGACGGTCATGATCGATACCCAACTCCTGATCTCCGGCGTCATTTTCGGGCTGAGCATCGGCAGCATCTTCTTCCTGTTGGCGATCGGCCTGTCGCTTTGTTTCGGCTTGATGCGCATCATCAGCCTCGATCAACTGCTGTACTATTCCATCGGTGCGTTCGTCTCCTATACGGTGTTTGTCGTCAGCGGAAACACGTGGATTGGCGTGGTGCTGGGGATGGCAGTGGCCGGTCTCGCGAGCTTTGGCGTGGAGCGGTTGGTGTTCTACCGCATCTACGAGCGGGACATCGCCTTTACCATGATCGCGTCCTTTGGGATTCTGATCGGCGGTGTCGGCGTCATCAAATATATCTGGGGAACGGTCCCCCGACCGGCGCCCATTCCCATCGAGGTGCAGGTGAGGATTCTGGGCACGGAGATCCCGGTCTACCGGTTGCTGATCATCGGAATCGCCCTGCTGGTATACGTCGGTATCTGGCTCTTTCTGAACCGCACCATCACGGGCAAGGCTATCCGCGCCGGCATTGAGAACGTAGAGCACGTAGAAGGCCTTGGCATCAACGTGTACAAGCTGTTCACCACGACGTTCATCGTCGCCGGAATGCTGTCCGGCCTCGCAGGCGGGATCCATGCACCGCTGATCATGGTGGATCCCCACATGGGACTCCACCTCGTGGCGCTCGTCTTCATGGTCGTCATCATCGGCGGCCTGGGCAGCATCAAAGGCACCCTCGTGTCGGCCTTCCTCGTCGGGCAGGTCACCTCCATAGGATCCCTCATCTACGCCCCGCTGGCGCAGATGGCCCCCTTCGCCATCATGCTGCTGATTCTCCTGATCAAGCCGACCGGCCTGTACGGCAGCACGCTGTTGAAACGTTAGGAGCCGTTACGAAATAACCTATACATCTCTTTCTATTTCGTTACGGCTCCTTATGCCGTTTCGGAATGTCTCCGCTCAACTTATTCTTTGAC
>JAGFXI010000197.1 GCA_017861095.1 Deltaproteobacteria bacterium
CGTCTCCCTCAAGGAGGCAAGGTTTATACCCAGTTCGCGAGCCGTCGTCCCGATAGGTTTGCTCTCGTCGATCGTGACGAGCAGCCGCACCATCTGAGGTTCGAGTGACACGCGCCCCATGTCGTCCCGGATAACCTTCCGGAAAAACAGTCCGGGCAGTTCACGGGTTGAGATGTCCATCCAGTCTCACTCCGTGGGGGCACCTCGTGTTGACTTGTAGGTTAGGAGGTAATGGTCGATAGGGTATAATCTAGTCCCGGCTAACTCTCACCCTGGTGCCCCCGATGCAACTTTCGCCCTCATCCCCGAACGAGTCTATACGTCTGGACGTGGAGCACAAAACGTGCCAATCCAACCTCGCGCAGGAGTTGGCCATCCTGCAGTCCCTGCCAGCGGCGTTTATATTTGAATTTCCTGCCCATCCAGGTGGGACCATGAACCATATGATCGGAGGGAGGAGTCTGTGGCTTTGATGCAAAATCACCATCAACCCGAGGCGCCCGTCCCATCCCGGTCGGCCCGGCCGTCTCGAACCACTGCAGGAAAGGAAAACCCGAGCGCGGTATGGGGAATCGCCCCCTGGAGATATCAACCCAAGCGAGGCACTGACATTTCCGGGAGCCACCGGCCCAAAATTGCCTGGCCGGCGGCGCAGGCAGGGTGGTCTGCGGCGCAAAGCGCAGCCGGAGCCTTTACCTTCCTTTGGTCAGAGAAAGGCTCCCCAGGCTTTCCACCGCATCCCCTCCCAAAGACCCGGCCTCACTCTCCACTATTAATGCTGCGACCACGCCGTGGCGTGGCGCCCTTGCACAGCAGACGTCCCTCCCGCGAATCACCCAATCGCAGCTAGTAGCCCCTCCCACCCGACACCCACCGGCGCCGAGGCTGCTTGGCGACCAACTGCGCTGGAGTCCCGGAAGACGAGTGACGAGAGGAGTATACAAACTCCTCGCATCGTTAGCCTCTTCCAGATATAATCCTTTCCGGTGCGCCGGGTCCAACGGTCGGCCTGCGCCAGACGCCTGCGTTCGAGGAAAGGCATATGAATAGGAAATACTTTGAGCTTCTTATGGAGGGTCAATTCGATCTCATCAAGGGATTCGTGCTTGGATTCCTGGAAGGCAAGGGAATACGGGAATCGGCAGTCTTTGCTCGCGAGCATCACGTCAAAGGCGATAGGGAGCTCAAACATGTCCTCCGAGTACTCACCGGGAAAGAGGACCAAGTCCGCGTCCTCGTCGACGAGGGCGTGTGCCAGCCCTTGATGGAGTCCCTCGCGAACATCCGGGAGGCGCTCCCACTCAGGCTCGTCTCGGCCAGAGAGATTTCCGGCGCCCACGCCGTCTTCACTTACGAGGCCTATGCCAAAGAGATGGGGAACGAATTGAAAGCACTCTTTGCCCATCCCCCTGAAGGCGTATCCGTCGCCGACTATGAACCGGAGGAGAAGGTGGAGCCGGAGGGCAAGGGGATCGAAGCCTACGCCCCACTCCACCACTATGAGATTAAGGCCAAGGGCAGGATCAGCGGCGCGGCAAGGCCACTCATCGACTTCTACGACAAGCTCGAACAGCACCCCCTCGTCACCCTGGAAGAGATCGTGCTCGAGTTTCGCTGATCGGCCGGGATCCTCTCGCCCCGCCCTGTTCCCGCTCTGCATGATTTCGGGATGACAAAAACAGAAAGGGCACCTCGTTAGCCCTCAACGAGATGCCCCCAATAGCGTTCTTGCTCTGGTTTACAGCTTCTTGACGTTCTTAGCCGCAGGCCCCTTCTGACCCTGTTCCACTTCGAAGCTCACCCGATCACCTTCCGCGAGGGTTCTGAAACCGCTCATGGTGATGGCAGAATGGTGAACAAATACGTCGCCGCCGCCGTCCTGCTGAATGAAGCCAAAACCCTTCTTCTCGTTGAACCACTTCACAGTACCGCTTACCACAGTGCTGACCTCCTATGAAAAATGTTCTTTTGGTCCCACGTCTCAGGTCACCACTCTGGTAAAGGACGTACTCCCTTGGTATTGGACCATGTGCGTCGAGAGCATAATACTCGTAAAATCCTTTGTCAACCGTTCAATCAAGCCGACCGCGGAAGGCTGCCGTGCAAGAAAACTCGCGAGCCGGACCAGGGTAATCCAGAGGCGGCGAGATCGTCAGGTCCGCAGTGGAGAACGCGGCCACGCCACCGCAACGGAAAAGCTTGGACGACGTTCCAGAGAATGTGGGTTAGACTTATTTACTCCTGCTTTTCTCCTTCCAGCTTTTCCTCCTTTTTTGGTAGAATACGCTCCGGCACTTTAGGGGCGCTCATGCTGCCACCTTATTTGGGCTGGTAGTGGGTGACAAAAGGGCTTCGATACTCCAGGCCCCGTTTCGGAAACCGGTGGTTTGGTGGACAAGGAGGATAACTAGGTGAGGCGACATTCCATCTATCTCTTGGCCGCATTGCTTGGTCTCATCACGACCGGCGGTCTCTTTGCCGCTCACGCCCAGGATGCCGTGACCTATGGGCAGATCCTGAAGAACCGTTGGGAGATGACCGATGCCCAGTTCGCAGAGTACCAGAAAGGCCTCATCGGTCAACAGGTCAGGTGGAGCGGCAAACTGAGCGACGTGACAGCCGATGCCCGGTGGTTTTCTGACACCTCTTACACCGCCCGGATCATCGTAGCCGGCTATGAGCCCAGCGTGTTCTGCGCTGTCTCGAGCGAAGTGGCGCAACGGCTGCAGAAGAACGCTACCTATGCCTTTTCGGGAAATATTATGGAGATTGACAGCTTCCTCCGAATCTTCGTGACCCTGAAGGATGTGACCTTCGAGTAATGGAGAGCCCTACCGCTCGGTTCCGCCTTGGATGCCGTGCTTTCCCTTGCGGGGGATCACGGCTTTCCTTTTCTGATGGAGTCCCGGGTCCATTAGCCCGCATTATGCACGAGAAGCCGTAGCGAGATCGTGGAGAGGCAAGGGCCATTCCATGGCACGGGTCATCCTATTCAACAAGCCCTACCTGGTTCTATGCCAGTTCACCGACACCAGGGGCAGGGTCACCCTGGGAGACTACATTGCCGCTCCCGACGTCTACCCCGCCGGCAGGCTCGACTTCGATAGTGAAGGGCTTGTCCTCCTGACTGATGACGGAGGCCTTCAGTCCCGGATTAGCAACCCGGGAAACAAGATCCCGAAGACGTACTGGGTTCAGGTGGAGGGAATTCCTGCCGTGGACGCTCTCCGCAGGCTCTCTGAAGGCGTTCGACTCCGAGATGGAATGACGAAACCGGCCCGCGTTGCCCTGATCGATTCGCCGGACGTGTGGCCCCGGACTCCGCCGATCCGAGAGCGGCGCTCCATACCGACCACGTGGCTCGCCCTCACCCTGGTCGAGGGTCGCAATCGGCAGGTGCGGCGGATGACCGCCGCGGTCGGCTGTCCGACGCTACGCCTCATCCGCCAGGCGGTGGGACCGTGGGAGCTCGGAGCCCTCAAGCCGGGTGAGTGGAGGGAGACCCGAGTCCCGCGGGAGTGGCATTCAATCCTCCGGCAACCCCGGAAGACGCTAGCCCGCATTATGGACGAGACGCCGTAGCGAGATCGTGGAGATGGTCGTGCCACCGGGCAACCACAGGGGCTCGGACCTGAGGCGTACTTGTCGGTACATCGCAAGGTCCGAGACCCGAGGACGCTCGGAAGGACGGCCATATCCACGATCGCAGCAGTCGGCTCGTGCATAATGCGGGCTAGGTAGCCTGCGCACCAAGGGGAGATGATTCCTGCGATCGCCCACTTGCCGAGAGCACATCCCGCAGGCTATGCTGTCGGCCCATGACGAAGCATGGAGACGTGCATATGGGGCCTATTATCCTGGAGATCGTTACCAGGGTGCTCACCACCTTTGATCACTGCTCCCACTGCGAGTTCTTGTTCGATCAGGCCGGTCTGGGTGAGTTGCACCATCAGAGGGAGATAAATGAATATCCCCCGGACCTGAAGGAAGAGTATCTCCGGCTCTCGAACTGGATCCGCGAACTGAGCAGGCGCTACAAGGACCGGCTCGTCATAAAGGTGATCGACGTCCAGTCTGTCCTAGGGATCTATAAGTCAATCCGCTATCGAATTCGAGATTACCCGACCTTTATCGTTGCGGGTAATGAAGTCTATACGGGGTGGGACAAGGACACACTTGCCGCTCTTCTTGAGACACATCTGCACGCGTAGAGCGATTCTTGGTCGAGCGCCGCAGGTGCCAGGTCAATCGTGACAACCACGCATTCTCCCTTCGCCCACGTCTTTTCAGCACCTCCGGAGATGCGGGGGCGACCTACCGCTTGCACCCCGAATGCAGCAAGATGCGGCACCGAACTTGCACCGAATTTCTGACCATTTCCCGGTACGGTTGGCGATTGACCTATCCCGGGCCAAGCCATCGGCGAGGCGATCAAACCAAACCCGCTCCCTGGTGTCGTTGATGCGAGAGGCTGAGCCGTGAGTTCCAGGCCCAACAACGTCCGACGTTTCCTCGCCTACGTACGACCATACCGGTGGCGTCTCGTCCTCTCCACCGTCGTCGGGGTGGTCAAGTACAACCTGCCGGTCATCTTCCCCTGGATCTTGAAAGAGGTCATCGATGGCCTCCTCTCCGGCAAGCCGAGCCGCACCGGGCTTGGCTTCGATCAGCTCATGGGGCTTTCGGTCCTTCTCTTTGGCGTTTACGCCGCCCTCTGTCACCTCCGGACCTACATTGCCGATCGCCTGGCCCAGGCAATGATCTTCGACGTCCGGAGTGATCTCTTCCGGCACTTGCAGCGTCTTCCCATCGAGTTTTTTCAGAGGTACCAGACCGGGGTCATATCCTCTCGGCTCGTCACTGACGTCAACATGGCGCAGAATTTCGTCGGATTGGGGGCGACCAACGTGTTTATGGATCTGACGAGTCTAGCCTCTATCACCGTTGCGACCTTCCTGATGAATGGGAAGCTCGCCCTGATCGCCTACTGCACTTTTCCCCTCTACGTGGTTCTTCACAAGGCCCTCGGCTCGCAAATGAAGAAGAACGCCAGGGAGGCCCGGCTCCGGATGGATTCCATCGAAGGCGCCCTGCACGAGACCGTGGCCGGGATTTCCGAGGTAAAGAGCTTCACCTTCGAGGGTGAGGAGACCAGGCGGTTCCTTGATCGGTGCCGCCTCTACCTGGAGGCCGTCCACGAGAACATCCGCACCCATGCAAGGGCGCTCGGGGTGACCGCTCTCCTCACCCGAATTCCCCCGGTTCTGGTCATCTGGATCGGCGGGCACCTCGTGCTCCGCAACGAGCTCACTGTGGGAGCCCTCATGGCGTTCTACGCTTACCTGGAGATGATCTACAACCCCCTCAATCGCCTGAGCGAGCTGAACATCCAGCTCGCCAACTCCCGGGCGGCGATCGATCGCCTCTTCGAGTTCTTCGACCTCGAACCGGAGACGAAGTACGAGAATGCTCCACCCCTGACGGTGGTCGCCGGGGACATTCGGTTCGAGGGTGTGCTCTTCGGCTATCGCAGCGACCGTCCCGTGTTCACCGGCATCGATCTCTCCGTTCCCGCGGGGCAGCGGGTCGCTCTCGTGGGGCCGAGCGGCGCCGGGAAGTCCACCCTCATGAAGCTCCTCATCCGGTTCCATGAGCCTCAGGAGGGCAGAATCACCATCGACGGTAGGGACATCAGAGGAGTGAGCCTCCAGTCCCTGAGATCGCAGATCGCCCTGGTGCAGCAGGATCTCATGCTCTTCAGCGGAACCGTTGAGGACAACATCAGGGTCGGGAAGGCCGTGGCAACAGAGGAAGAGATCATGGTGGCGGCTGAGCTCGCCAACGCCCTCTCCTTCATTCAAGAGCTCCCGGAAGGGTTCAAGACCCTCATCGGCGAGCGCGGGGTCAGGCTCTCAGGCGGCCAGAAGCAGCGCATCGCTATTGCCCGGGCGTTCCTCAAGAATGCCCCGATTCTCGTCCTGGACGAGTCCACATCCAATCTCGACACCCTCTCGGAGCATCTGGTCTACGAGGCCCTGGAGCGGCTCATGGAAAAGCGGACCACGATCATCATCGCCCATCGCATCTCCACCGTGATCAGGGCCGACAAGATCGTGGTCCTGGATCAAGGAAAGATCGCCCAGGAGGGCACCCACAACGAGCTCCTGAGGGAAGCTGGAGGCCTTTACTCCTGTCTGTACCATGACACTCTGGTTGAGCGTGATGGGGCCTTGCCTTCGCGGTTGCCAACCGGTGTAGAACGCCCAGACATGCGGAGCGGTCCACGGGAGCCATGGGCGATGACCTCCGGCTCACTTCGACGGCCGCAAACGAAATGACGCCGAGTGGATCGGTCTCCGCTGTTTTTCATGTCCGCCCGCCACGGCAGAGCCGTGTCAGCGAACGACAAACCTTCGAAGGGGAAGCTTTTCGGTCGCGGGATAGATTCCGCTGATGTAAGATCAAGGCATTGCGTGGGCGTGCAACCGTTTCGACGCAGCTAGCCCGCATTGTGCACGAGACGCCGTAGCGAGATCGTGGAGATGGTCGTGCCACCGGGGGTAACCGCAGGGACTCGGACCTGAGGCGTACTTGTTGGTACGTCGCAAGGTTCGAGACCCGAGGACGCCCGGAAGGACGGCCAGATCCGCGGTTGCAGCAGGTGGCTCATGCATAATGCGGGCTATTGAACCAGGGGGGTCGGATGAAGATCTTGGCCATGCAGAAAGAAGTGCCAGGGGTTAGGGAGGATGACTTCAAGCCGCATCTGAAGGAGGAGGCAGCCCGGGTGTGGGAGCTCTACCGCCTCGGGGTGTTCCGGGAGCTCTACTTCCGGAAAGAT
>JAGFXI010000198.1 GCA_017861095.1 Deltaproteobacteria bacterium
TCGTCGACGGGAGGAAGGGAGAGATCCGGTGGGTGCGGGCGGGGCACGAGCCCGCAATACTCTATGACCCGGCCGAGGACTCTTTCACCGAACTCATGGCAGGAGGAATTGCCCTCGGCGTCGACGAGACCGCGAGCTTCGAGGAGCAACGGCGCGACGGTTGGAAGGCCGGCCAGGTCATCCTCATCGGGACTGACGGCATCTGGGAGAGCGAAAATGCGCAGGGCGAAATGTTCGGAAAGGAGCGGCTCCGCGACATAGTGCGCCGAACCCATCTGCGCCCCGCCCAGGAGCTGGTTGCGGCCATAACCGACGCCGTCGACCGATTCAGGGAGGACCTGCCCCGGCAGGACGACATCACCCTCGTGGTGATCAAGAAGACATAGCGAGTCGCTCACCCCAGCCCTTGGGTTGAAAGCAACCGGACGATCTCCTGCAGACGCTTCGGGTGGTTTATCGCCACCTCAGCGCCGCAGTCGTTCTCCGTGAGAGGGTACTTGTGCTCGCCGAGGACCCGGACCGCCTCCTCAGGCCTATCCACCAGGAGCCCGAGGACAGAGTAGTCGGACATGTAGAATGTAGGGAGTGGCCTGCAGAGGCCCTGGAACCTTCTGGGCTTTGCCTGATCCGCGCCGAACGTATTTCTCTCCTTCGCAAGTACCGGTACTCGCCACATGGCTTCCTCCGATCCTGAGAGGTACGATTGCGGTAGACCGATGCCTCGCCGTCACCCTTGGAGATCAACGAGATCGGTCTTGTGGAAGGAATTATAATGTTGCGACCTCGTCCCGGCCAGTTTACTCTTTCTCTCCCGTATTCGGACCGCCTGTGGGCGGAGGACAACGCGGTTCGAGCAACTGCGCCCTTGACTGGAGCCCAGGACCATCTATACTGATAGCCTCTTATGACATAACTGTCATAAGAGACCAAACCGGCGATGGAAGTGGGATATCCAGCGGAGAATCTCTCGGGCCGGAGAATGATGAAAAGGAGTGGCCATGAGCCGTTCGCCACGCAAGAAGGCGGAGAAAGGTAAGCCCGTCAGGGTCGGGCCCTATTCCTTCGACGAGTACGTGAGCAGGGTGAAAAGTTTTCACGGGAACGTCGCTCCTGGCCTCATTCTCGGCGGCTTCATGGTGGATCTGGCCATGCGCCGCATTCCCCGGGGGGTCCTCTTTGACGCGCTGTCCGAAACGCCGGCGTGTCTGCCCGACGCAATCCAGCTCCTTACGCCTTGCACGGTGGGAAACGGTTGGCTGAAGGTGATCAATCTCGGTCGTTACGCCCTGAGTCTCTACGACAAGGATAGCGGCGACGGGGTCAGGGTCTTTCTGGACCCAAGGAAGCTCACGTCCTGGCCGGAGGTGGAGGCCTGGCTCTTCAAACTCAAGCCAAAGGCGGAGCAGGACAAGGGGCGCCTTCTCGCTCAGATGGCTGAGGCGGGGGCTGAGCTCTGCGGCCTCCAGACCGTCAAAATCCAGCAGCGGCTTCTCAAGAAACAGAGCCGGGGTCGAATTGCCCTATGCCCCCTGTGCAGCGAGCCATATCCTGAAAGGGACGGGGCTATCTGCAGGGCCTGCCAGGGCGAAGCCCCGTACGTCGCCACCGATACGGAGGGAACCGCCTTCACCGCGGAGGCGGCCTTCCTCAAGCCGGTAGCTACAGAGCATGCGGTGGGGCGCAAGGTGCTCCACGACCTGACCCTCATCGTCCCCGGGGAGAGCAAGGGGCCGGCCTTCACCCGCGGCCAGATCATCGACGTCGGCGATCTCTGCCGACTCCAGCAGATGGGCCGCCAGCGGCTCTACCTTGAGGACGAGAACATCCCCCGGGGAGACTGGGTTCACGAGAACGAGGCCGCCATCGCCTTCGCCAGGGCCATGGCCGGGGCAGGTGTCGGCTTCGACGAGCCGCCCCGGGAGGGCAAGGTGAACCTCCGTGCCGAGCGGGACGGCCTCCTGGTGGTGGATACGGCGCGGCTGGAGCAGTTCAACATGCTTCCCGGAGTCATGTGCGCCAGCCGCAAGGGTTATACCGTGGTCACCGTCGGCAGGAACGTCGCGGGAACTCGCGCCATCCCCCTCTACCTTCCCAGGGCCGACTTCCTCAAGGCAATGGCCATTCTCGGCGGTGGCCCCATTTTCCGTGTCCTCCCCATGCGCAGGGCCAGGGTGGGCATTCTAGTCACCGGCACCGAGGTATTTCAGGGGCTGATCAAAGATCAATTCGCTCCGATCATCGAAGCCAAGGTGAGAAAACACGGGTGCGAGGTGGTGCGGGCGCTCATCGTGCCTGACGACCGCGCCGCCATACGAAAAGGAGTGGGAGAGCTCGTGGAGGCGGGAGTCGACCTCCTGGTGACCACCGCCGGACTGTCGGTGGATCCGGACGATGTGACGCGCCAGGGCCTGCTGGATGCCGGGGCGACCGACCTCCTCTACGGTGCACCCATCCTGCCGGGGGCCATGACCTTGCTGGCCCACATCGGCACGGTGCGGGTCATGGGAGTGCCCGCCTGCGCCCTCTACTTCAAGGCCACGAGCTTCGACCTCCTTCTCCCCCGGGCACTCGCCGGGCTGGAGATCACGAGACGGGACCTGGCCAAGCTCGGGCACGGCGCCTTCTGCCTGGACTGCAAGAGGTGCACCTTCCCCAAGTGCACCTTCGGCGGGTGAGGTCCCCGGCGCGAGGAGAGCTTCGCCCGGGCACCACGGGCCACCCTCCGCTAAGGATGATGAGTTCGATCTAAAGATGGATGAACAGACTCTGACCGTAAGGCTGCACCTCTGGCTGGAGAAAAAAGAAGGGATCGGCTTTGGCATGGGTCGGGCCCTTCTTCTCGCCAAGATCGAGCAGCACGGCTCTCTCAAGAAGGCAGCCGACGAGCTCGGTATGTCCTATCGGGCCGCATGGGGAAAGATCAAAGAAAGCGAGAGGATATTGGGAGTCAAACTGATCGCGCAAAGCGGCAGCAAGAAAGAAGGTTATCATCTGACTGAATTCGGTGCGTCCCTCAAGGAAAAATACTTGCGCTGGTTCAAAACGGTTGAAAAAGAGGCTCTCAGAAAAGCTCGGGAGACATTTCCCTGGGCCATCAAGGGCTATGAGGACTGATTGCCGACGAAGACGAGGGCGAAGCTGCACCAACGTATGATGATTTCGCAAAAAGTCGCCAAGGCGAACGGCACAAATATAGGCGGGACAAGGCGCGCGAATCCCTGCCTGCGGCAGGCAGGTTGAGGAATGAGGCGTACATAGATGTGCGCTGCAATGACGAAAGATGAAGCGCAATCCCGCGCCTCGCGGGACAGATGGACGTTTTAAGAAGCCGTCAAGTATTGCTCAAGGCCGGATAGACATAATTGAGGCTGCGTGAAGGATGTTAATCGTCTGGACGCACTCACTCGCGAATGAGGAATATCACGTATGCAAACCCTGCGATACAAGACCTCACGTTTCAAGGAGGGCAGCCTGTTTGCTGCAGAATACAATCTTGCCGTAGAAGAACTTCTGGAGATTTATATAGACGACTCACCCTATGCCGTCACCATGCGCCTTCCGGGAAATGACCTAAATCTTGTCACCGGCTTTTGTTTCACGGAGGGGATTATCGATTCCTGGGATGATGTGCGCTCCATAGGGCACTGCAAGGAAATCCCCGGAAACCGAAGGATGGTGGTGCGCCTGAAGATAGGGCACGACAAGGAGCGCTTCAATTGCATCCACTTGGAGGATGTCTTGCGGCTGAAAGATCTGGTCGAAACCAAACAAGCGGTATTCGCGTTGACGGGCTCAACCCATGCCGCCGCGATCTTCGATGCCGGGAAGAACCTGCTGGCCTTTGCAGAGGACATCGGAAGACACAATGCCTTCGACAAGACCATCGGCGCGCTAGTCCGGGCGGAAAAGATAAACGAGGCTTTTCTTGCGATTGTGTCCTCACGGCTGAGTTTCGAGATGGTTCAGAAAGCGGGCATGGTGGGATTTGAGATTCTCACAGGTATTTCCGGCCCCACAAGCATGGCCGTGCGTATGGCCGAGGATTTGAATATTACCCTGATCGGATTCCTACGGGAAACCAGCATGAGTATCTATACGCATCCCGGGAGGATCCTCTCTTCCGCGTATCATGGCGCGGACCATCCACCTGCTCGCTTTTCTTCACGCGTCCACCTCGCCAGATGAGCATCCTGCACGCCGGCTGACATCCCCAGACTCAAATGGCGCTCACGCCAGAGGACATGCCTGGGGTTGAGCAGCCTTTCGGGCATGGGGAACCTACCGACCCGCACGGCCCCCCGGGTCATAACGGCGATGAAAAAGCTACGAGCCCACGAGGCCGGGACGCTGCGAAGCAGAAAGATGGCAGACTTTCTGGCTCGCTGGTTTTTGAACTTCCCTCCATGTTTATATCAAAGGGATCACCGAGAACAATGAGGCCATTATGTTTAAATTAATATATTGAAATCATTTGTAAAATTGTCTACCCTCCTTTCAGGTTTTGATGCTGTGTCTCGCTCTTTGAGCTTGCCAGAGATGTTTGATAGTTCGGTGCGGCGGGTTTCTTCTGACAATCACAAGAAAGGAGGAGGAGATGAGGATGACACGTCGTGAGTTCCTGGCCCTGTCCGGGACTCTGGGCGCCGGAGTCGCATTGTCGTCTCTTGGCATCGACATGCGGCCGCTCCTGGCTTACGCCGAGGAACTTAAGAAGATCGACAAGGTAAAGAGCGCCAAGCAGATCTATTCTCTCTGCTATTACTGTTCGGTGACTTGCGGCCTGATCTGCAGCACGGACACGAAAACCGGCAAGATCATCAACATCGAGGGTGACCCGGATCATCCCGTCAACGAGGGATCGCTGTGCGCGAAGGGTGCGGGGATGTTCCAGATGTCAGCCCGCAACGAACATCGCCTGACCAAGGTCCTTTATCGCAGACCCGGTGGAACCAAGTGGGAACCCAAGACGATGGATTGGGCCCTTACCCAGATCGCCAAGAAGATCAAGGCGGAGCGGGACAAGAGCTTCATCACCAAGAACGACAAAGGGCAGGTGGTCAATCGGCTTGAAACCATCTCGCACCTGGGCAGTTCCAAGCTGGACAACGAAGAGTGCTGGCTTGTAACGGCTGCGGTGAGGGCTCTCGGCCTCGTCTATATCGATCATCAGGCCAGGGTCTGACACGGTCCCAGTGTAGCGGCTCTGGGAGAGTCGTTCGGCCGTGGGTCCATGACGAATCATTACATCGATATCAAGAATGCTGACGTTATTCTGATTATGGGCAGTAATGCGGCGGAGATGCATCCCATTTCCTTCAAGTGGGTGTTGCGTGCCAGGGAGCAGCGAGGCGCCAAAATCATCCATGTCGATCCCCGCTTTACCAGAACGTCGGCGCTGGCAGATCATTACATCGCCCTGCGATCAGGCACCGATATCGCCTTCCTCGGCGGTATGATCAAGTACATCCTCGACAACAAGAAGTATTTTGAGGAATACGTGAGGGATTACACCAACGCTTCGTTTATCATCGATGATAAGTTCAGTTTCAATGACGGCCTCTTTTCGGGCTACGACGCCGCCGCCAGGAAGTATGACAAATCAACGTGGGCCATTAAGCTCGATGCCAAGGGAATCCCCGAGAAGGATCCGACCTTCCAGAACCCGCGGTGTGTCCTGCAGATGCTGAAGGCTCATTACTCCCGATACGACCTCGAAAAGGTTTCCTCCATCACCGGCACACCGGTGGAAGACCTCAAGACGGTCTATGAGCTCTACGCCTCGACGGGAGTCAGGGATAGAGCTGGTACAGAACTCTACGCTCTGGGTTGGACGCAGCACACGGTCGGCGTGCAAAACATCAGAGCCATGTCCATCATTCAGCTTCTGCTGGGTAACATGGGGATTGCGGGAGGCGGCATCAACGCTTTGCGCGGCGAGCCGAATGTCCAAGGGTCCACGGACCAGGCGATTCTCTCCCACATTCTTCCCGGCTATCTCAAAGCACCAGTGGCTTCCCAGACCACTCTGGAGGAGTACCTCAAGAAAAACACGCCCAAGACCAATGAACCCCAGTCGGCCAACTGGTATCAGAATTATCCCAAGTACATGGTGAGCCTCCTCAAGGCATGGTACGGCGACAAGGCCACCAAGGAGAACGATTTCAGCTACGCAAATGTGCCCAAGCTCGATGACGGCCAGGACTGCACCGTGCTGAACATGATCGACAAGATGTATGAGGGCAAGGTCAAGGGGTTCACCTGTATCGGCCAGGACCCGGCCGTGAGTCTCCCCAATGCGAACAAGGTGCGGCAGGCCTTCGCCAACCTGGACTGGATGGTCCACGTGAACATTTTCGACAATGAGACCGCTTCCTTCTGGAAGGGTCCGGGGTTGGATCCCAAGAAGGTCAAGACCGAGGTCTTCCTGCTTCCGGCGGCGGCGTCCATGGAAAAGGAAGGCAGCATGAGCAACAGCGGGCGCATGCTGCAATGGAAGTACGTGGCGGAGAAACCCCCGGGAGACGCCCTTGCCGTCGGGGACATCGTTTATCGATTGGTGAATAAATTGAAGGGCCTTTACAAGAACCAGAAGGGCGCTTTCCCCGACCCGATCGTCAATCTGGCATGGAATTACGCGGATGGCAAAGGCAACTACGATGCGTTGGGAACTTCTAAGGCGGTGAACGGGTATTTCCTGGAAGATGTTACCATCGGGGACAAGACCTACAAGAAGGGGCAGTGCGTTCCCGGTTTTGCCAACCTGCAGGCTGACGGCAAGACTTCGAGCGGCAACTGGATCTATTGCGGAGCCTTTACCGCGGACGGGACCAATCTGATGACCCGCAGAAAGAAGGACGACCCGACGGGCCTCGGCCTCTACCCTGAATGGGGCTGGGCCTGGCCGGTAAACCGGCGGATCATATACAACCGGGCATCAGTCGACAAGAACGGGCAGCCTTTTGACCCCAGCCGCCCGCTCCTGAAATGGGTGGACGGCAAATGGGTGGGCGACGTTCCGGACGGTCCCTGGCCGCCTTTGAGCGACAAAGAGAAAGGCAAACTGCCGTTCATCATGAAACCCGACGGAGTTGGCGCCCTGTTCGGACCAGGGCTGGCTGAAGGACCCTTCCCCGAGCACTATGAACCGCTCGAGGGGCCGCTCTCCAAGAACCTAATATCGTCGCAGTTGAACAACCCGGCGATCAAGATCTTCGCGAAGGAATGTGATCTGTACTCCGGATGTGATCCGAAATATCCGTTTGTCTGCACGACCTATTCCTGTACGGAACACTGGTGCACCGGCGCCGAGACGAGATGGATGGCATGGCTCACGGAAGCTCAACCGCAGGCATATGTGGAAATAAGTAAGGAACTGGCGGAGCTCCGGGGCATCAAGAACGGCGAGAAGGTCAGAGTGGAATCGCCCCGCGGCAAAGTGCAATGCGTTGCCATGGTCACCACGCGCTTCCGTCCTTTCCAGGTTGGGGACCAGACTATCCACCAGGTTGGAATGACGTTCAACTACGGATGGCTGTTCCCAAAGGACTGCGGTGACACTGCCAATCTGCTGACCCCCACCGTGGGCGATGCGAACACCATGACCCCGGAATACAAAGCCTTCATGGTCAACGTGACCAAGGTGTAGGAGGAGTGAGCCATGTCCAACGGGAAATCTGTACTGGTAGATACCTCGAAGTGCACGGCCTGCCGGGGCTGCCAGATCGCCTGTAAGCAGTGGAATGGGCTGCCCGGCACAAAGACACAGCAGGTCGGGACCTATCAAAATCCCCAGGATGTGTCGGCCCAGACCTGGAAGCTCGTCCGCTTCTCCGAAGGGGTTAAAGACAACGGCAAACCTTACTGGTACTTCTTCACGGAGCAGTGCCGCCACTGCCTTGAGCCTCCCTGCATGGATACCATCGCCGGCTACGTCGACGGCGGTGCCGTTCGTGACAAGGAGACCGGGGCGGTGGTCTTTACGGGAAAATCAAAGGACGCGCCCTTCGAGGACGTCCGTAACTCATGCCCTTACAATATCCCGCGCCAGGATCAGAAGACCAAGGTGCTCGCGAAGTGCACCATGTGCCTGGACCGTATCACCAACAACCGGATTCCGGCCTGCGTCCTGTCGTGCCCGACGGGGGCGATGGCGTTCGGGGAACGGGACGCCATCCTCGATGTGGCCAAGAAGAGGGTCGAGGAGCTCAAGAAGACGTACCCAAAGGCCGTGGCCCTTGACGCGGACCAGGTGAGGGTTATCTACATCGTGGTGGATGACGCCACAAAGTATCACAAGTTTGCGGCTGCATAGGCTCCCGACGCCTCGGTTCAGCGCTGCCGTTTTACCTTCTGGGCGATCGGGAGCCCGGCGGCGTGAAAGCATCTCGGGAAGGACGGAGCAGGTCTGGCCTGTGC
>JAGFXI010000199.1 GCA_017861095.1 Deltaproteobacteria bacterium
CGCCATCCGTCTCGTCTCCCTCGTGATCATCGTCATCATCATGGCGGTGGTGGCCAACACCATGGCCATGTCGGTGCGGGAGCGCCTGGGCGAGTACGTCGTCTTCAAGACCCTGGGCTTTCGCGGCCGTTACCTGGCCGGCATGATCCTCGGGGAGTCTCTCCTCATCACCGGCCTCGGGGGGCTCCTCGGGATCCTTCTCACCTTCCCCGCGGCAGAAGGCTTCCGCAGGGCGGTGGGGACCTGGTTTCCCGTGTTCAGGATAGAGCCCGAGACCATTTACCTCGGCATTGCCGCGACCCTTATCGTGGGAGTGGCCGCCGCCGTCCTTCCGGTGTGGCGCGTCATCACCGTCAGGATCGCCGAGGGTCTGAGGAGGATCGGCTAGCCCGCATTATGCACGAGACGCCGGAGCGAGATCGTGGAGATGGTCGTGCCACCGGGCAACCATCCCGCGGCACCGCGGGACTGGACCTGAGGCGTGCTTGTTCAGTACGTCGCAAGGATCGAGACCCGAGGACGCCCGGAAGGACGGCCAGATCCGCGGTCGCAGCAGGTGGTTCGTGCATAATACGGGCTAGCCCTTCGATGCGTGCTTTGCACTTACTCAGGACGAGTGGCTGGTGTCCAGCTCTATGGGACATGTCATAGGTGGAAACTTCAGCTCTCAGGTGTGACGGGATACACTCGATGGGACTTCTTTTCGCCTACAGCTTCCGAAACCTCCTTACCCGGCGCCTGACCACCTTCCTCACCGCAACCGGCATGGCCCTTGTGGTGTTCGTCTTCGCCTCCATGCTGATGCTCGCCGACGGCCTCGAGAAGACGCTCGTGGAGACGGGCTCCTTCGACAACGTGGTCGTCACGCGCCGCTCCTCCGGGTCCGAGGTCCAGAGCGGCATCGACCGCCTGCAAGCGGCCATCGTCGAAACCCAGCCTGAGGTGGCCATCGGGCTCAACGGCCGAAGTCTTCTCGCCAAGGAACTGGTCGTCCTCATTGTTTTGCAGAAGCGGGGGACCGACAGTCCAGCCAACGTGGTAATCCGAGGGATCTCGGACAGCTCCCTCGCCCTTCGCCCCCAGGTAACGCTCGCCGCCGGCCGGATGCCGAGGCCGGGATCCTCGGAGATCGTGGTCGGGGAAAGCGTGGCCAAGAGGTTCAAGGGGGTCGAGCTCGGAGCGATCATGGTGTTCGCCATGCGCCCCTGGACGGTCGTGGGTATCTTCGATGCAGGCAATACTGGCTTCAGCTCAGAGATCTGGGGTGACGTAGATCAGTTCATGCAGGCCTTCCGTCGGCCCGTGTACTCCTCGGTGATTTTCCGGCTCCGTAACTCTTCCGAGTTCGGCGACCTCAAGGCGCGCATTGAGAGCGACCCCCGCCTCACCCTGGAAGCAAGGCGGGAAACCACCTATTACAGAGACCAGTCCAAGGCCATGGCGAAATTCCTGAGCATCCTGGGTCTCTCCCTCACCATCATCTTTTCCGTTGGTGCGGTGGTAGGCGCCATGATCACCATGTATGCCGCCGTGGGCAACCGCACCGCCGAGATCGGCACTCTCCGCTCCCTCGGCTTCCAGCGCCGCACCATCCTTTTCGCCTTTCTCCTCGAATCCCTCATCCTCGGGTTCATCGGCGGCTGTGCCGGTCTCTTCTTTGCTGCCTTCCTGCAGTTCTTTACCGTCTCCACCACCAACTTTCAGACCTTCTCGGAGCTCGCCTTCAGCTTTACCCTGACCCCGACAACGGTCGGCAAGGGCCTCGCCTTTTCCCTCCTCATGGGTTTTGTGGGAGGCGTTCTTCCCGCCTTCAAGGCCTCGCGGCTGAATATCGTTGAGGCGTTACAAACCGTATGAGGTGTTGAGTGGTGGACGACGATCTCAGGAAGGCGGTAAACGTCAAAAACTGAAAATCCCCATAGTGTTGGAGACCATGGGGATTTCGGGGTTCTGGCTTCTGCGCTCTCGAAGGGCTTTTCTCTGCGAGTCGGAAGCGCCAAACCGCCTCCCGCTCGTGCAAAATACAACTTCGCCGCGGGAATCT
The DNA here is from genome assembly GCA_017861095.1 of Deltaproteobacteria bacterium. Lineage (GTDB taxonomy): Bacteria > Desulfobacterota > Syntrophobacteria > BM002 > BM002 > JAGFXI01. Next base: position 2,045 of record JAGFXI010000199.1, read on the forward strand.
CGATGGATTAAACACCCTCCTTTGTTCTCACGGTGTATCCTGAGAAGGTGAGGGGGAACTCCTCAGGCTTCTTCTGTGTCCGCCAGCGGTTCACCGCAGTTCTGGCAGTTATCCGCTTCCACGAGTTGCTTGGGAGGAACTTCCCTCTCATGAAGTATTTCGTAGTCTGCCAATTTCTGGTAGCATTCCCCGCACAGAACCTTGCCTTTCAACACAAACCCTTGTCCCATGGCTTTCTCTCCTTTGTCTCGCTAACCGTTCCGACCCTATGCCCTCATTTCCCTCTCCCTCACGGGACCGACGTAATGTGGGGAGATGGTCGTAGGGATCTCTCTTCTACTTCTCGTAATAGAAGGGCTGCCCGAGCTCAGCAAAGGTGAAATTATGAAAAACCCGGTGGCCGTTATAGTCGAGTACCCGGAGGTCGTCGCTCTGTTTTACATCCTTTATGACCAGATCGAAGTGCTGGCCGTACTTGTTCCGTACATCGGCCACCGGGACCTCGTAGGCTATGAACTTCGTAAGTCCCTTGGCCTCCAGCTTCTCGATAAACTTGGGGTCGGAGAACGACTGGAAGCTTGTCAAGATCACGATTGGACCGCTTCCGGTGAACACAACTGCGGCTCTCATGGCATCCTCCTCTCGGCCGGTATGCCTGTCATGTCCGTCTGTCGCTCGCTTCCGCTCCAAGTCGATGTCGGGTCATTCTTTCTCTAGCAAGGATAGCCGGCCGTTTTCACACTTACCGGCTTGCCTGAGGCAGGGCGACTCACCCCGGCTCTGCCCTCTTGGGAGGCGGTACCTCGTTGCCCTTACCCGGGCAGCGCGGTAATTAGCGCCGGCGTCTGCACCATCTGATAGAGCTGTCTCTTGGCGCTCTTATAGCGCTCGAAGTAGACTTGCGCAATGGCTGACATGAACTTGTAGCCCAGTTGGGGATCAAGTTCACAGATCTTCCCAAGCTTATCGGCGTCGATGGCGTAAACCTCGGTCTCTTCCAGGCAGAGAGCGGTGAGGGTGTACTCCCGCGGCTGCATCACGGCGGCGGTGCCAAAGAGCTCACCACGGTCGCGATTTTCGAAGGCGATGCCCACGAGTTTCCCCGGCTCGACCCTGCGAAGACTCACGAGACCCTTGTCCACCACGAACACGTGCTTGGCCGGATCACCCTCGTTGTAGATGACCTGTCCCTTCCCGTAGTTTTTCTTGCTGGTGAGCTGTGCCAGTTGAGAAAGCTGTTTCTCCGAAAACCCCTTGAAGAGATCAAAGTGCTTGAGCTCGCTAACCTCTGCCATCGTCCGCTCCTCCTCTTCAGTCTGGTGACCCTCCACACGGGGGTGGCTCCAGCGCCGATACCCCCCCTAACCGCCCGATTTGCCGTCCCTTCTTTACAAGTGATTTGCCACAGCGGAAACCGGACCACGGTGAGCGACCCGCGGAGGCGGCTCTCCCCTCTTAGACTGCCGCGCCACGTCTTGACGGAGATGCGATCAACCGAGTTGGAGAGGTTCGGTCCTAGAGATGATGCCCGCATTAGAGGAGCTGCGCAGAACTGTGTGCCCTCTATGCAGCGAAAGTAGCAAGAGAGCGGAACAAGAGCTCAGGAAGAACGTTCAAGACGTGTGCTGGGCGGTCGCGAATACCTGCCTGGGAATCTTCACTCTCCTCTAGATTGTAACGATGAAGCTTGTGGTTCAGACGAACCCGCATTAATATCAACATAGGGTGAATGCGCAGATCTTGTCAACCCGAAAAGAGGCCGTGCACTTTTTCACCTGGCAGGTGGTCGTTGTTCGTCCCCTTGCGTGGGGGTCCCGGTTTGATTACTATTTACCTAATTGATTTCGTCTGGAGTCGGTCTTCCTCTGCGGACCTCACCTCATAGACACGGTGACTAGCCGGTCCCACACTGATCGGCGATGGGAGCCTGACGATGCCTAAGGGGTTTTTTCTTGCGGTCATGAGTGCCTGGCTCGTTCTTGGTGCAACGCCGGCCTACGCGGACAAGGCGCCGCACCAGATTGCCGGCTTTGCCCTGGGGGATAACATCTCAAAATACGAGAGTAGTCTCAACCGGGCAAGCTCCTGGCCAGTTCGCTACCAGGAGTATCTGACCGAGGTGGACCTCAACAACGTGGAGGGGTACAAGAACGGGACCCTCACGTACGGGGTCTGTGCGCACCCTGGTACGATTGTCCGGATCAAGCTCAAGTATGGCGTTTCCAATCGGACATTCTTCGAGGATCTCCTCACCCGCTACAAGGAAAAGTTCGGCGATCCGGATGAGTGGAGGGGTGACCCGTTCCAGGTGATCATCGCCTGGAAGTGGGCGTTCAAGGACGCCAGGAAGCACAACATCAGCCTCATCCTCCAGCACAGCATGGATGACGAGCAGAAGCTCGGGAACTCGGTGAAGCTGACGGACATGACGCTCCTCGAGGAGGAGCTACTCTGTCACGAAAAGAAAAAGGCCCCGGCGACCGATCAGAAAAAGGCGGGGAAGATCAGCCGCAAGGGTCGACAGGAGATCACCGACTTCCGCCGCTTTATCCCCCAGTAGTCCTCCTCCCGGTAACGTATTCCACCGCAGAGTCGGAGAGAACGCAAAGGTTGATGGAGAGAGCCTTGGCCTCGAAGAGGCGGAGGCTTTTGTTCTGGCGGCCTCTCACCGCCAGAGCAAAAAACCATCTTCTCTGCGACCTTTGCGGTGAGCAAATGATTCGTTACCATTTTCGGAAAAAGACCACTTAGACTCCGAGGAGGGCACGGGCAGCAGCGTCGGCGACGCCGAGTAGGTAGGTGGGGAAGACGCCCGCCGCCACGATCACCGTCACCAGCACCCAGAGAAGGAGCGT
>JAGFXI010000200.1 GCA_017861095.1 Deltaproteobacteria bacterium
ATCCAGGTAGACGACACGAAGCCCTTCCTCCACCATGCGGGCAATCCCCACCGCCGGGTCGTTGAGGTAACAGAAGCCGGAGGCCCGGCTGGGCATGGCATGGTGGAGTCCACCGGCGACATTGAAGGCGATCTGCCGCCCGCCTCTCACCACCTGGCGCCCGCACTCCACGGTCGCGCCGGTAACGAGAAGGGACCAGTCATAGACGCCCGGAAAGACCGGATTGTCGCCAGAGCCAAGCCCGTAGCGCCAGCCCATCAGTGGCGCTTCACCGCCGTTCGCCTTCTTGAGAACGTTGAGGTACTCCTCAGAATGAACCCTGAGGAGATCCTGCTCCTCAGCGGGCGTCGCTTCCACCCAGGGCTCCGTCGCTGACGGCATAAGACCATAGGCGGCAATCAAGTCCATGGTAAGCTGGAGCCGTTCCACCTTGAGGGGGTGATTGGGACCGTAGCTGAACTCACTGAACCTCTTGCTGAAGACGAGCACTTCCTTCGGAGCACCACTCATAGGCTGTTCCTCTCTCACTGTCCGTGGGCATGGAGAACACTGGACGCGAATGGCGATGGGGTGGATGGGTTGTCGTCACTCCTCGGTCAGAGGTTCACACCTCCGTGTACCCGTCAAAGGGATTGACACTAACTTCGGTTCGTGACTAGATGGTTCCACGGGTAAGCCCCGGCTGCGCTATGAGTGGGTGGAGGGTGGAGATGCTCCCTGCCCCCTACCACGTGAGGGGTGGTAAGTGCCGACGACCAGACAGGTCTGCCACCAAGATCGCGCACACACACCCTCTGTGTCGCCTCCGGGCCCATGCCTTCGGTCGTTCGGACAAACCGCATTATACTTGAGCCCAGGGAAGGTATGAAAGGGGATTTCTGCAGAGGAGGAAGCTGGCGATGTCGAGCGAACGAACACTGACCGTTCTCACTCTTGCTGTGGTCGTAGCTATTCTGTTGCTCCCGGGAGCCGTCCCGGCAGCCCGGGATAACGATTATCGGGCCGGCTACGTTATCGGCTACACCGAGCAGCCTGGGGTTAGTGGCAAGGACCCAACCATGACTTACGGGCGGTACGCCGCGGAGAAACGGGAGGCGCTCCAGAAGAGCGGTCCGGTGCCGAACGATTTCTCTTACGGCCTCAAGGACGGCTTCCGCGACGCGCTTCGGAAGAAGACCGCCAGGTATACTCTCGAGGATGTGAGCCAGGAGACCCTGCCGCCCCACCTCCGCCCTGGCGCCAAGTGAAGGGAGGGCCTAGCCCGCATTATGCACGAACCACCTGCTGCGACCGCGGAGATGGCCGTGCACAATACGGGCTAGTGGTGAGAAGCGAAGAGAAGGATGCTCCGCTTTTGAGTCGGGGAGTTTCTACCGAGAACAGGAAGGTGAATCATGGTGCAAGCGATGGTCTTAATCAGTGCTGAGCCCGGTCGAGATCGGGAGGTTGCGAAAAAGCTGAAGGGGTTGGGTGAAGTCAAACAGGTCTATCTCGTCTCGGGTGTTTTCGATGTGGTCGCAGAGATTCAGGCTGCAGACGCCGCCGGGGTTCTCGCCCTGGTCTACGACAAGATCCGGCCCATCGACGATATCAGAGAGACCCAGACCATGTTTTGCCTGAAGGTGTAAGCCGGAAGGAGCGCGAGGCAGCCTCCTCTTTGAAAAAAAGAGGAGGATCTCGCAGCAGCCAGCTACGCGAGGCGGCTCACCAGGGAGGCTACCCGCGCTCCGAGCTTCTCCGCATTATGCCTGACGCCCGCATCCGGCGCCCCAACGCAGGCGACGCCGTAGTGGCCGCTGGCGCTCATGGGGTCGCCCACGATGATCATGCCGTAGATGAGCATGGCCTGGATGATGGAGATCAGGGTGGTCTCCTTGCCCCCCGAGGCATCGCCGCCAGTGGCGATCGCGGCGCCCACCTTGTTTTCCATCTTCTTCCGGATTCCGACGAAATCCTCAAAGATCTTCTTCAACTCCGCGGCCATGGTTCCGAAATAGACCGGAGAGCCGGCGACGATACCTGCCGATTCCAGGAAGTCCTCCCTCGTTACCTCTTCGGTCGAGCGGAGGAGCGAGCGGACCCCTTCAACCGACTCGATCCCCTGGCTTACCGCCTCCGCCATCTTGCGGGTGTTACCGGTGCGGGAATAGTAGAGAACCAGCACTTGCTTCATGGCTATCCTCCTGGGTGCTCGTGGTTTCCCTTCGGGTGGAGTAGAAAAGCATTACCACGGGCGAACGAGTACGACAAGTCCCTCCCCGTTAATCCCAGCCTCGTCCGTGAAACTCCGCATAGTCGGGGCTAGCCTCGCGGGAGTGCCGATGGTATCATCTCCGCCATTTTGATGGGAGAAGGGATGCCGGCGCCACCCGGGTGTCGAGAGCGCAGGCAAACGACCATTTAGAGACTTATGGCTGCCGTCGTCTTCGTGCCAGAATCAGCGCCGAGCCGAAGCATCTACCGGGCGGACGGACTCCTTCTACTTGCCGCAACCATCTGGGGTGGAGCCTTTGTAGCCCAACGGGTCGGGATGGACCACGTCGGGCCCCTCACCTTCAACGGCGTCAGATTCGCCCTTGGTGTTCTGACCTTGCTCCCGCTGGCGCTCACGGAGAGAGGCAAGGCGGTGACCCTCTCGGGGCCGCCTCTTACCACTGGCCAGACCCTGTGGGGAGGGGTACTCGCCGGTTTGGTTCTCTTCGCCGGGGCTACTTTTCAACAGGTAGGGTTGATGTACACCACCGCAGGGAAGGCGGGATTCATCACCGGCCTCTACGTGGTCATCGTTCCCGTTCTCGGAATGGCATGGAAGCAGCGGCCGGAGGGGGGCGGCTGGGCCGGCGCGCTCCTCGCGGCGACGGGCCTCTACTTTCTCAGTGTCACCGAGGAGCTGACTCTCGCCCCGGGGGATGCCTGGGAGCTCGCGGGAGCCTTCATGTGGGCGGGACATGTGCTTATCCTGGGCTGGCTCTCCCCGAGGGCAAAGGTTATCGGGCTCGCGTGCATCCAGTACCTGGTCTGCTCCCTTCTGAGTCTCGCCGTTGCCGGAGCAACCGAGACCATTAGCGGTCGAGGCCTTGTCGCTGCGGCCGTTCCCATCCTTTACGGCGGTGTTGTTTCGGTGGGAGTCGCGTACACGCTCCAGGTTGTGGCCCAGCGCGTGGCGCCGCCCACTCACGCCGCTATCATCCTTAGTCTGGAGGCGGTGTTTGCGGCCCTTGCCGGCTGGCTCTTCCTCGGCGAGGAGCTCACCCTTCGGGCCCTCTTCGGCTGCGGCCTTATGCTCGGCGGCATGCTGGTGGCCCAGCTTCGGCGATGAAGGCCACCTCAGGGAAGGGAAAGGCACGCTTAGGCGGAAACGGCCACTTTCCACTCGCGATTCTTCAGCGCTAGATCCGCCAGGAACTGGAACACCGGAGATCCCTCGAGATCCGGAGGCTCTTCGCCCTTGGCGCAGGCGGCGATTTTTGCCAGGTCGAACTCGTTGTCCGGCGAGAAGGTGCCTCGCCTGAGGGCGATCCAGAACCGTGTCGCAGCGAAGAGGACGAGGTGCTCGAGGAGAGAGGGCTCGCCGCCATTGGCCTTGGGTCTGGCGAGGGCCTGAAGATCCTCCTCCAGGACGGTCAGATTGACGGCCTGCAAACCAAGGATCTCGGAGAAGAGCTCCAGGGCCTCCTCCACCCCTTCTAGAGACCTCTGCTCCAGAGCGCGGCGACCGTCCGCGGCCAGGGCGGCCATGTCCTTTTCCGTGTATGAGAGATCCAGGCCGGAGAGGGCATCGCCATAGATGCGGCGAATGGACTCCTTGCCCTTGCACGCCACCACATCCTTGTCGTCGAGAATCCTCCGAACGTTCCTAATGCTGAACATCTCTTTCCAATCGGGGCTCTTCCGGAGCGCCACATCGTCTATGGTGGAATGATAGATGGCCAGCTCGTTGTCGAAAACAAGGATTTCCATGGTTTCCCCTTCCAGGGGGCGGACATAGAGTTCGAGATCACGAGCTTTCTTGAGAGCGAAATCGGTCTTGGTGAGCAGGGTTTTCATGAGGCCCTTGTCCACATGCCGCTGGCCGGGGGGCTCCCGGAGGGTGGCATAGAGATTCGTTACCAGCCGGTCGAGCTCCACCTTGGTCTTGAGGTTTTCCTTGAAGGACATGGCGGCCCGCTCCTCATTCTAGGGTTACCATCATGATACCAGGATCCGTCGGAAATGGGACCGGGTTCTCCTCCATCAGGGGGAAAATAGATGTAGGGTGGGCACGGCCCACCGGAAGGGCATGAACCGACAAGGCAGGGAGGTCTATTCGGCAAAGAGGAAAGATCGTTGTTTCAGGCCCGGTCCGATCTTACTTCGGTCCGAGAGAGTTGCTCCAGAGCCAGCATGAGGGCATGGGTCCCAAGTCTCCCGTGTCCCTGCGCCTTCACTGCCAGGTAGAGCTGATGCACCAGGGCGAGACCGGGGAGGACGATCCCGAGTCGGCCGGCCTCCTCCAGGGCTATCCCCATATCCTTGATGAAGTGCTCCACGAAGAAGCCTGGGTCAAAGTTCCGCTTGAGTACGCGGGGGGCGAGGTTCGTCAGGGACCAACAGGCGGCCGCACCGCTGCTCACGGAGCGAAGCATGGCCTCGAGATCGAGTCCGGCCTTGTACCCGTAGAGGAGGCACTCGCACACGCCGATCATGGTCCCGGCGACGACGATCTGGTTACACATCTTGGCGTGCTGCCCGGCCCCCGGCCCTCCCTGGTAGACGATCTGCTTGCCCATGATTTCCAGAAGAGGCATGACGGCGGTCACCACCTCCGGGTCGCCGCCCACCATGATAGAAAGAGTGGCGTTCCGCGCCCCCACGTCACCCCCTGATACCGGGGCGTCCACCGCCCTGATGCCCCT
>JAGFXI010000028.1 GCA_017861095.1 Deltaproteobacteria bacterium
GAATGCAACTTGGTATGAGTTGGCTAGAGGACTGGTTTCGACTGTCGTTGACCCCGAACCTCATTCGGTCCGAGATCCGTCGGCGGGCGATGCCCACCCTAACATTTCAGATGAGAACTGCAGTCGACCCGAGATCGTTTATAGGCGGATCCGCTTTGCTTGATCCGCCCGCTTCACGGGCTCAAGGCGCCTCGCGGTTTCAGGACGATCCGGCTGTATTCGCTCTCGATCCTGATGGTGTAGCTCCCGAGGAAATCCATGCCGAGGATGCCGTCCACCTGTCGGCCCAGTTCGAAGTCAACCACCGCCACGGGAAGGTTGGTCCGGCGCATCTCGCCGCACTGAAGGGAACCGAGCGTGGCTACCGTCGCCTGGATCTGGGCGGCGATGGTCTGCAGCCTTATCGGTCGCTGGCGTCCCGGCTGGAGGCCTAGGATCTCGGCTGTTTTCCTAGAGAGCACCGTCATCTCGGCCCCCGTGTCGAAGACCACCCGCGCCTCGACGGCACCGTTAAGGAGGACGGGAACGACCATATGGCCGTTGCTCGTTGAGAACCGGACAATAGTCTGCACCTCCTTGGCCTCCTCCTTGGTCTCCCGCTCCGGCTTCTCCGCCCTCTTGACCGCCTCTTTCCCGGCCTCCTTGGTCGGAGTCCCGGCCGGAGCCTCCTCCGCGACACCCTTCAAGTACTCGGGGGTGTAGTAGAGGTAGATATTGTAGGCGACCCTGTCGGCCTCCGAGGCACACCTGAGAAACCGAGCGAACTGGCGCTCCGCGAGGTCAAACTCGCCTCGGCGATAATAGATGGCTCCGAGGCGGAAGTGAGCAGGGGCGAGCTCGGAATCGAGCTCGAGGGCCTTCTGATAGTGCTGGATCTCGATATCGGAGTCGTCGTTGAGGGCCTTTCCCTTTTCAAACCACTCCGCGGCGGTCTGGGCTCCCTCATCTGTCTTGGGGGCGACCTCGCGCTTTTGCTTATCCTCCACCTGAGGCAGGGGCGCCGCCCGTGCCTCCCTGGTCTGCGGCTGATCGGGTTTTACAGCGGGCTTAGGGATTTCGGCGGGAGGTTCGCTGGGCTTCTTCGCCGGGGGAGGGACCGGGAGGACAGACGGAGCTTGCCGGCGCCAGGGTTCGGTCTGGTCTCCTCCTTTAGCCTCGGGGCGAGCCTTCTCGGCCTTCCCTTCCTTGGTTGCGGAACTGCGCTCCGCCTGAGGCTTCGCACCAGTGAAAAGTCTGGCCGCAAGAACCGCCGCGAGGATCACCACCGTCAGTCCCAGTCCCCAGCGGTAGCGCCGTTTCCGTCGCTTCCGGACATACCGCTCGACCTCCACGCCACACCTAGCGCAGTACAGATCATCCGGCTGCCTGAACCCGCATCGAGGACAGATCATGGGATTGCCCTTCCCAGGGGCACTCTATTTTTCCATTCTCTCACAGAGGGCGCAGAAAGTCTTATGCTTTAACCAAGTCGGTTGCCCATAAAGCGTGCAACAGAATTTTTGATGTCAGTACTATTTGGCACGAGAGTGGTTCCGGTGTCAACGGCGAAGCAGTCGTTGGGCAAGACAGAGGGGGCTCCGCCCCGTTTGAGGATGGCTACGCTTGGAGGCATCCGCCTTCGCTGAAGCTACGGCGGACGAGTAGCGCATGCAGCCTAGGCCGCACTATGCACGAGCCACCTGCTGCGACCGCGGATCTGGTCGTCCTCCCGGGCGTCCTCGGGTCTCGAACCTTGCGACGTACCGAACAAGTACGCCTCAGGTCCAGTCCCTCGGTACCGCGGGATGGTCGCCCGGTGGCACGGCCATCTCCACGATCTCGGTGCGGCGTCTCGTGTATAATGCGGCCTAGAGCCGAAAACCACGAGGCAGCCCCTCGACAGGCTCGCGACGAGGAGACAGGTTTATTGTACATTATACGAAAGAAAGAGCAAGATCTGTGTAGATCCGTGTCCTAATCAGTTGAATGAGTCTTGCGAGGCGGGATGATAGAACGGTTTGAACGCCGGCAAAGGTAAGATGCCTGAAGGCTGAAAGCCGGCATTTGAGGCGCAAGAGTGGGGTTGGCGCCTTATTGGAGAAAGGCGGCGCGAAATATGCATGCCCAGTCCCGAAAGGCGTGCAGAGCGACTCCTATGCCGGCCCCCGAAGGGGGGCGTGCGGAGGAACGCGGGATTCTCTTGTGTTTTCTTGGGTTTTCTGGTAAGTGTTGGTGGAGATGACAAAAAATACACTGGCGTAGGACGCAGAGGGTAGGAAGAGAAGCAATGAAGCACCGGTGGCTTTACAATATCCTCGTGCTCACCGTGGTCGTGTACTTCGCGGTGAATACGGTCGTCAGCGTCTTGGAAGTGAGGCTCATTCCCAGTCCGGCGAGCAATGCCCCTCCAGTCAAAGCCTCGGTCAAGAAGACGAACGCCCTCTCGCCCCTCGACCAGTACGCCATCGTCTCGGAGCGAAATCTCTTCGGCGGAAGCGGCAAGGAGCGGGCGCCCGGCTCGGGGGATTTGGTTAACCTGGACGAGATCCCCCTCGCCTTGAAGAACCTGGGCTTGAAGCTCGTGGGAACAGTTTTTACCGGCATCCCCGCCGAGAGCCTCGCCTTCATCGAGGACCTGAGCGCTCGCAAGCAGGAGACCTATCGGGAAGGTGACCGGGTGAAACAGGTCCTGGTCAAGAAGATCCTCCGTCAGAGTGTCATCATCAATACCGGGAAACGGGATGAGATGCTCACCATGGAGGAAACCGAGGAAGCAGCAGGCAAGCCCGGCGCTCCCGGGCCTACTGCGCGATACCAACCTCCGCGGCCGCCGGTAGCTGCTCCGCCGCCGTCCGGTGCGACCACCCTGCCAAGGGAGGAGGTAGAGTCATCTCTCTCCGATCTCAACCAACTCATGCAGCAGGTGCGAATACGACCTTACCTTGAAGCGAACAAGCCTGCCGGCTTTCTGGTGAGTGATATCAAGCCCGGCAGCATATTTGCAAAGATGGGGCTTCGAAACGGGGATGTGGTTCAGAAGATCAACGATCAGAACATCAGCAGTCCGGAGCAGGCGATCGAGCTCTACCAGGGCCTCATGGAAGGAGGCGAGATTGCTCTGGAGATCAAGCGTGGGCAGAAGAGCGAAAAGATCAACTACGAGGTGGAATGATATGCCGGAGGCTCGACGCGGACTGATGCGCCTTCCACGTGGTCTTCCAGGTTTCGCGTGCCTGGTGGTGTTTCTCCTCCTCCTTGCGGTGCCTTCTTCCGGTCCCTCCCAGCCCGGAGGCGGTACAGGCATCCAGGGTCAGAGCGGAGGTGCGGTCTCGACCGAAGACGGCTCAGGCGGCAGCACGGGCGACCGCTCAACCCAACAGCAGGTGCGCCCCTCGGCTCCCCCGAGTCGCCCACCGCGGCGGGTCATCCCCGAGGGCCAGACTCCGGCCCCCGGAGGCCCGCCTGCGGCGGCAGCTCCGCCGACATCACCGGCCCAGGTAAGCCCTCCGGCGCAGCAAGGAGCCCCGTCCGGCGGCGCCCCCACCCCCGTGCCGGTCCGGCCGTCGAGACGCCTGGCGCCGACCCAACAGCCGCCCGCGCCTTCCGCCGCCCCCGGCGAGGTGAGCCCGGAGGGGACGGAAGGGAGGCCTCCGGAGGCCGCCCCCGATACGAGGCCTCAGCGACGGGGGAGGATGCAACTGTCGGGGGATCGAAACATCAGCATGGACTTCGATCAGGTGGACGTGAAGACCTTCATCAAGTTCATGAGCGAGTTGACCGGAAAGAACTTCGTGGTGGACGAGAAGGTGCGGGGCAAGGTGACGGTCTTCTCGCCCAGCAAGATCTCGGTGGAAGAGGCCTTCCGGGTATTTGAATCAGTGCTGGAGGTGCACGGCCTCACGACGATCCCCGGCGACAAGGTGACCAAGGTGGTACCGTCGGTTGAGGCGAGGCAGAAGAGTGTCGAGACTCGCAAGGAGACGACCTTTGTTCCCCGTCCCGACGACCGGATCATCACCCAAATCAAGCCGCTCGCCTACGCCGATTCCCAGGAGATTCGAAAAGTGCTCGCTCCCCTCATCTCCAAAGAGGGAGTGGTTGTCGCTTACGAGCCCACCGATATTCTCATCATCACCGACTACCAGTCGAACATCCAGCGGGTGCTCAAGATCATTGACGAGCTGGATGTGCAGCTCCAGGAGTCGGTGATCACCGTCATGCCCCTCCAGAACGCCAGCGCCGAGAAGCTGGCGGACAAGATCGTCAAGCTGGTCGAGACCAAGCAGAAGGCCGGGCGAGGTCGCGCCGCCGGTGCGCCGCAGCTGAAGATCGTGCCGGAGGAGCGGATCAACGCTCTCATCGTCCTTGCGGATCGCCAGGCGACCCAGATGATCGAGGGTCTGGTCAAGACCCTCGACCAGACGACTCCCCGGGGGGGCGGCAACATCCAGGTGGTTCGTCTGGAGAACGCCATCGCCGAGGACTTGGCCAAGGTACTCCTCGGCCTCCCAACCAAGCAACCAACTGAGAAGGGGAAAGAGCCGGCCATCTCCACCGAGGTGAAGATCGCGGCCGACAAGGCGACAAACAGCCTGGTGATCACGGCGAAACCGGAAGAGTTCGCGGTGTTGGAATCCATCATCAAGCAGCTCGACACGCCGAGGAAGCAGGTTTTCGTCGAAGCCCTCTTCATGGAGGTCTCCACGGCGAAGACTCTCTCCCTCGGGGTGAACTGGCTTGTGGCCGACACCACGAACCTGCCCTTCTGGAACAAGGAAGGCGTCATCTTCGGCGGCTCCAACCCAAATGCTCTGCCGACTATCATCAACCCCACCACCGGTGTGTTCACGAACCCGACCGGCTTTGCCGTGGGTGCGGTGGGCTTTCCCTTCAAGGTCGGCGACGTGACCATAACCAACCTCGCAGCCCTCATCCAGGCGGCCCAGACGGACAACAAGTTCAAGATCATCGCCACCCCCCAGATCATGACCCTGGACAACCAGGAGGCCTCGGTGGTGGTGGCGGAGAATATCCCTTACAGCACCAGACTCGATCTGGGTACTTCCACCACCGACCGGGCCATCCAGCAGTTTGAGTACAAGGACGTGGGTGTGACCCTCAAGGTGACTCCGTCGATCAACGAGAGCCGCTTCGTGAAGCTCAAGATCATGGAAGAGGTGAGCCGGGTGGTGAGTCAGCAGACGGTCGAGGGGCTTCTCGCCCCCACCACCAGGAAGCGGAAGGCGGAGACCATCGTGGAGGTGAAGGACGGCCAGACGGTGGTCATCGCCGGTCTCCTGGGAGAGGACGAGACGCGCAGCCGTTCGGCGGTGCCCTGCCTCGGCGACATTCCTCTGCTGGGCTGGCTCTTCCAGTCGGTGAGCCGCACCAAGGACCCGACGAACCTCTTTGTCTTTCTCACGCCCCACATCGTGGCCAATCCCGACGAGGCGGGAAAGGTCTTCCAGCAGAGGTGGGAGCACGTGGACGACCTGGGAAAAGGGGGGAAGGGAACGATGAGACCGGAGGGTGCCCCGAATGCACCACCGCCTCCTGCTCCTAAGCCTCCGGTTAATAATACCAACCCGGGCGGGTAGTGGGTTCGTGAGAGGCAGGAATGTAGGGTGGGCATTGCCCACCGGAGCGGCTGAAAGATAACTTTAGGCACTTCAATTTAATCTTCGGGTAGAGAGACGGAGATCGTGAAGCCACCAAGACTTGGAACGATTCTGATCGAGCAGGGCAGGATCACCCGCGAGATCCTCGAGGAGGCTCTTACCGCCCAGCGAGAGAAGGGCGAGCGGCTTGGTGACATCCTGGTCCAGCAGAAGAGAATCAGCGAGTCCGAGCTGATGGCCGCTCTCGCGGCCCAGCTCGATCTCGAGGTGATGACCCACATCAGCGACGAGCACCTGCGGCTCGAGCTGGTGGAGCAGCTCCCGATCCACTATCTGAAGAAGAACCTGATCTTTCCTTTCCAGCCCGAGGACGGAACCCTTCGGGTGGCCATGAACGATCCTCTCCGCCTGGAAGTCCTGGACGACCTCAGGATCCTCTACGGCAAGGAACAGATCGTCCCGGTGCTGGTCCCTGCCAAAGAGATTGTCTCGGCCATCAACCGCACTTACGGCCAGGCCAACGGCGAGGCGGAACAGATCATCCAGGACCTGGACCAGGAGGAGGGCAACCCCCTCTTTACCGAGCTGGAGGAGGGGGAAGATCTTCTTGACGAGACGAGTGATGCGCCCATTATCAAGCTGGTCAACCACCTCTTCTCCCAGGCAGTGAAGAGCCGGGCGAGCGATATCCACATCGAGCCCTACCAGCAGAACCTCCAGGTCCGCTTCCGCCTCGACGGCGTGCTCTATAACATCCTGAGTCTCCCGCGGCGGCTCCATGCGGCGGTGGTGTCGAGGATCAAGGTCATGGCCCGGCTCAACATCGCCGAGAAGCGGCTTCCCCAGGACGGCAGGATCGACCTGAAGATCGGCGAGCGGCTCGTAGACGTGCGCGTCTCTTGTCTGCCTACCGCCTTCGGCGAGCGGGTGGTGCTCCGGCTTCTGGAAAAGAGCGGGAAACTCCTCAGCCTCCAGGAGATCGGCCTGTCGACGGAGGCGCTCACAGAGACGAAGAGGCTGCTGCGCATCTCCCACGGCATCGTCCTCGTGACCGGGCCGACGGGCAGCGGCAAGACCACAACCCTCTACTCCGCGTTGAGCCACATCAACTCGCCGGACAAGAACATCCTCACCATCGAGGACCCTATCGAGTACCAGATCGACGGCATCGGGCAGATGCAGGTGAACCCGAAGATCAACCTCACCTTCGCCAATGGGCTGCGCTCCATGGTCCGTCAGGACCCGGACGTGATCCTCGTGGGAGAGATTCGCGATCTGGAGACGGCCGAGATCGCCATCCAGGCGGCCCTTACCGGGCATCTGGTCTTCTCCACCCTGCACACCAACGACGCGGCGAGTGCAGTCACCCGACTGATCGACATGGGGATCGAGCCTTTCCTGGTCTCCTCGGCGGTAGAGGCGATCGTCGCCCAGCGCCTGATCCGGCTCGTGTGCCAACGATGTCGAGAGGCCTATCAGCCCGACGAGGCTGAACTGGCAGAGCTGGGTCTCAAGCCCAACTCCCGGCGGAGCATGCGGATCTTCCGAGCCAAGGGATGCCAGGCCTGCCTCGAGACCGGGTACCGGGACCGCACCGGGATCTACGAGTTCCTCCGGATGACCGAGGGGATCAAGAGCCTGGTTCTCAAGACCTCGGATGCCAACCAGATAAAACAGGCGGCTGTGGCGCAGGGCATGAAGACCCTCCGGGACGACGGGATTCGGAAGGTGGTCGAGGGGAGGACGACCATTAGTGAGGTACTGAGGATCACGCAGATGTGACCGCGCTGCGCGCTCGTCCGTGGTCAGCTCTCCGTGGTCCGTGGGGAAAAGCATCGGGTAGAGGGCGGAGAAGGGTTGATTGGTTGAATTGATTGAGTTGGTTCAAGGGGGCGGAAGGATCAAGGCGCAAGGCGTAAGGAGTCAGAATCCAGGAGTCAGAAGCCAGACGACTGACAGCTGAGAGCTGACGGCTGAAAACAGGGCCGACCCCGGATCCCCCAACAGTCATTACTGACGACGGACCACTGACAACTGGCCACTGGCAGTTGACCGCTGACTCGGTTCAGCCGCATAGAACGAATCCCGCCGGAGCGGGATGATCGCGCGAGTGGAGGGATAGAACGTTTTTCCTGATCCCTGGTGAGACTGATGCCTGTTTACGAGTACGTAGCCATCGATACGGCCGGGAAAAACCGGCGAGGCATCGTCGATGCCGACAGCCCGCGAACGGCGCGGCAGAAGCTCCGGGCGACGGGCATCTATCCGACCCGCCTGGAAGAGACCCTTGGGACCGAGGCCGCCCCGGAGATACGCCGCTTCCGGTTCCGACTGCCCTTGCAGCGGGTGCGCCGGGCGGAGCTCATGACCACCACCCGCCAACTGGCCACTCTCCTCAGCGCCGGGTTGCCGCTGGTGACGGCACTGAGCGGCGTGCTCGAGCAGGTGAAGAAGCCGGCCCTGCGGAAGGTGCTCTCCCAGGTACGGGAACGGGTCAACGAAGGGGTGAGCCTCTCTGCTGCCCTGGGCGAGCATCCTGCGGTATTTCCCTCGGTTTACACAGCCATGATCCATGCCGGGGAGAGCTCAGGGACGCTGGAGTTGGTCATGGAGCGGCTGGCCGATTTCGGCGAGCAGCAGGTGGCGATCCAGCGGAAAATCCGAGCCAACCTCGCCTACCCTCTTCTGATGTTGACCGTGGGCCTGCTGGTCATCTTCTTCCTCATGACCTATGTGATTCCCAGGGTCACCCAGATTTTCGTGGAGATGAAGCGAGCGCTCCCGCTCCCGACCGTGATCCTTATTCAAGTGAGCACATTTTTCCAGAACTTCTGGCCGGTCCTGGTCCTCCTCCTGGTTCTCCTCTGGGTGGGGGCCAGGTTCTATATCAGGACGGCGAAGGGGCGACGTGTCTACCACCGGCTGCTTCTCCGCCTTCCGGTAGGAGGAGGAATCGTACTGCGGGTGATCATCGCCCGAATTACCAGGACCCTGGGCACCTTGCTGGGCAACGGGGTGCCCCTCCTCACCGCCCTCGAGATCGTGCGGAGCTTGGTGGATAACGTCATCCTCGGGGAAGTGCTCGATGAGGCGCGGCAGGAGATCAGCGAGGGCGCAAACATCACAACGCCACTGGCGCGAGGCGGTGTATTCCCGTCCACAGTGATCCAGATGATCTCGGTGGGCGAGCAGAGCGGCAACCTGGAAGGCATGCTCTTCAAGATTGCCGAGACCTATGAGTCAGAGGTGGAGACGAGGATCACGACCCTGACCTCGCTTCTGGAACCGGTGCTCATACTGGCCCTCGGCGTGATGGTGGGCTTTGTGGTGCTCGCGGTGCTCCTGCCGATCTTCGAGATGAGTCACCTGCCCAGATAGAAGCGTGGTGGAGAGCAGGGGGTGGCAACATTGCAGCGAGAAGGGATCCAAACACCGGCATGCCGCCGGCAGTAACATGAGGATGGGACCATGTATCTGGAATACTTTCAGCTGAGGGAAAAGCCCTTCCGGATCGCTCCGGATCCGGCCTACTTCTTTTTCTCGACCATCCATCGAGAGGCCCTGACTGCTCTCAACCGGGGAATCGACGAGCGGTGCGGCTTGCTCATGCTCCTCGGCGGGGTGGGCACCGGCAAGACTACCCTCTGTCGCCTGGTCCAGGAGCGGCGGGGCTGTATTTCCATCTATCTCGGCAATCCTTTCTTGAGCCAGGGCGAGTTGCTGGAGGCGCTCCAGGGGCATCTGGGCCTGGCGAAGGGGCGCGGAGAAGTTCACGACCGCCTCGAACAGCTGCGGCAGTACCTGTTGCACCAGCACACGAGCGGCAAGACTGTGGTGCTGTTCATTGATGAGGCCCATCGCCTGGCCCTCCCGCTCCTCGAGCAGGTGCTCGTGCTCTCCAATCTCCAGAAGCCGGACGCTCAGCTTCTTCAGGTGGTCCTGGTCGGCCAGCCTGAGCTTCTGGGGGTCCTTACCCATCCACACCTCGCCTCCCTCAACCAGCGCATCGGGGTGCGGTACCAGCTGAAGGGTTTGGACCGCGATGACACCTGCCGCTATGTCCTCCATCGGCTGAAAAAGGCAGGGTGGACCATCGACGCCCTCTTCACTCATGGCGCGCTCGATGGGGTATGGAGAGCCTCGGGAGGGAGGCCGAGACTCATCAATCTCCTCTGCGAGCGGGCCCTGGTCGAGACGTACCGGCGAGGAAAGAAGCGGGTTGGCAGACGTGAAGTGGCGGCGGTTGTGGGAGATCCCCTCCACCGAACCCTCTTCGGCACCAGGCTGCGAAGGCTCGTCCTCAGACCGGCGCTGGGTTCGGCCATGGCGGGGCTGAGCCTTGCCGTGGCCGGGGTGATCGCTACAGGCTACGGGTGGACCAGACTGGGGCCGACGGGCTGGCCGGGAGCCGGACTTGGCCAGGAACCGGTTACCTTTGCCAAGCGCCCGATTCCACCCCTCCTCGGGACCGGCGGGCCGGAAGGGAAGAGAGGAGGGCGGGTGCAAATCGCTCGCCGTCCCATCCCGGCAGCGGCTCGCGGTGACATGGTCTTGAATGAAGAAGAGAGCACGCAGCTCCAGGAAGAACGGTGGGCGCAGCGTGTGGCGGATAAAGTCGGGGGCCAGGCGGCACGGAAGCATTATGCCCAGAAAGAGCCCTCCCATGACGGAGGCGGCCACGCCATTGCAATGCTTACGGTGGCAGAGGTAGGGCGAGGCGACGACGGGAGGGTTGTCGTCGGCCCGGTCCGCAAAGAGGTTGGCGAGATGCGCTCCCCGGCGGGTCCCGGACTGTGGCCGCCTTTCACCCTGAGCGCCATTGCCTGGGATGAAGATCCCGGGCGGCGGTTTGTGGTGCTCAATGAGCGGATCCTCCACGAGGGAGAGTTTCTCGGCGAGACCCGTGTACTCAGAATCCACCGGGATCATGTGGTTCTTCTTAACCACAATCAGCAGATCATCGAGCGGATCTATACGCGCGAGGGTGGCCAGTGAGAGGTGGCGCGGCGTCCCAGGGCCGCAAACCGGCTTGGCAGTTATACTTACGGTAAGGGAGCGATATGGACATGGCGAGCACCAAGAAGGCAATGCTGAGGCTAGGTTCGGGATCCACGCCTGGCGAGAGAGAGGGCAAGGCAATGCCAACCTCTCTTCTGGCTTCCCTGCGCCTGCTCCTTGGCTCGGTTTCTGGATTCACCCTGATCGAACTGATGGTGGTGATCATTATCCTGGGAATCCTTGCGGGGCTGATCGTTCCCCGCATCATGGAAGACCCGGACAAGGCCAAGGTGGTGAAGGCCAAACTTCAAATTGAAAGCTTTTCGGCCGCTATCAAGCGCTACAAACTGGACAACGGCGACTATCCCAGCACTGACCAAGGCCTGCAGGCGCTGATGGAGAAACCATCCGTCGGCAAGATACCCGGCCGCTACCCCGAGAAGGGGTACCTCCCCAAGGTCCCCAAGGACCCGTGGGGAAATGACTACGTCTACGTCTGCCCTGGGGAGCACGGCGATTTTGACATAATCTCCTATGGCGGCGACGGTAAGGAAGGCGGCGAGGGAAAGGATGCAGACGTGCGGAGCTGGGAAATCGAGTGAACCCCGTGGGTTCACCTTGCTGGAGCTTGCCGTCGTCTTGCTCCTCCTCACCGTGGTGCTGGGGCTGGTCCTGCCGGAGGCCGCGTCCCTTCTCCCTGACAGCGATCTCAGGACAAGTTCGCGACGTGTGGCCGGGGCGGTGGCCGAGGCCAGGAACGAGGCCATGCTCGGGGGAAGGATCTGGGAGCTGGTGATCGATCTGGAATCGGGCACCTTCTGGATCGCGGCCGTGGGCGGGGAGGCAGAAGGCGGAACGCCCGGCGAGGCGAGCAATCCTAGGCCGCGGAAGCGCACGCTGGCTGGGGAGGTCCGTTTCCTGGATGTACGGAAAGGGCAAGACGAAAGTCGGAATACAGGGCTCGTCAGTATTCGCTTCCATCCCAAGGGACTCGTGGAGCCGGCGTTGATTCACCTGAGCGGTCGAGGCAACCGGGTGCAGACGCTCAGCATCAAACCTTTCAGCGGTCGGCTCTCCATCCAGGATGGATATGTGGGAGGTGCCGACGGGGAGAAGGGGTGAGGGGGCGTGCGCAAGGCGCAGGGCGTGGGGCATAGGGCATAGAGCATAGGGAGTCAGGAGAAGTCACAATCCAGGAGTCAGAATCCAAGAGCCAGGAGTCCTGAGGCAGCTGGCAGTGGACAGAAGTCAGAAAGAAGACTGACAGCTAATCGCTGACAGCTGAAGGCTGACGATGAAAGCGGAGATGGGGCGAGGCAGGGTGGGCTGGTCGGTAAGGCTGCATAGCCGGAGCATTGCTAGTATAAGGAGAGGCCCGGTCTTCGCGCAGTGGTGGTCCAAAGCTTGGGGGGCCGTTCTGACGAGCGGGGCTCAGGTAGAAGCTCCAGATGCACCTTGCCTCGCAGACTACCCTGCCCTACCGGGGCGCGGGTTGGTAGGCCGGCGGCAGGCCGGCTTCACCCTCCTCGAGGTGCTGGTGGCGGTGGCGGTCATGGCGATTGCCCTTGTGGGGATCCTCAAGGCTAACTACCAGAGCCTCTCCGCCCTGGCGGAGTCAAGAGCACGGACCACGGCGGTTCTCCTCGCGGGCAACAAGCTCGCCGAGGTTGAGGCG
>JAGFXI010000029.1 GCA_017861095.1 Deltaproteobacteria bacterium
CACGCAACACCGTTCCCCACCGGGCGAAGAGGTCTTGAGCCATCCGGATCTTCTCCTGGATGGGAATGTGGAGATCGTGGACCTCGGTTGCCCGTGTCATGAGCCCGTGTATCTCTCTTTCGCTCAGTCCCTCTGAGTCCACCTCAAATCCTTTTTCGTGGATCATGGAAATGAGCTCTCCAAGAGCCCGGGGAGCTCCGCGACGCTCGAGATGATATGGGTATGCTCCACCCTGCCGAGCCCTTCAATCCCGTGACTTCCCGAGAGCACCCCCACGACTCCCCTCACTCCGGCATTTGCTCCCGCCATGAGATCGAGGGGGGTGTCTCCCACAACCATCACGCGCCGCACATCGGCTGCCCCTGTCGCCTCCATGGCGCGGAAGATCATATATGGCGCCGGCCGGCCTCTCGGGACCTCATCGCCGCAGATGACGGGGTCAACCTGCCCATCGTGCCAGCCTACGGCCCGGAGGATGATCTCCGTCACCTTCCGGTAGAAGCCGCTGTTCAAGGCGATCTTGATGCCCCGGTCGCGGAGCCACCTGAACGTGGATTCCACCCCGGGGATGGCCTGCACCCCTTTCGTGGTGTAGGTGGTTTCCAGGATGCTGCGGAAGTCCGCATAGGCGCGGTCGATCCGGGCAGTGTTCTCCGGATCTTCTGGCCCGAACTGCCGCTCGATGTAGCGTTTGAACACCTCGCGTTTCGAGGCGCCGTGCAAGGTCCGGATCTCCGCCTCGGTCACTCGAATCGCGTGCTCGCGAAAGGCCGTGGCGAAGGCGTTGATGACCTGGCCGGTGTCCTGGATGATCGTTCCGGCAATGTCGAACACGACGAGATCAAGAACAGGCATGGAGAACCTCATCCATCTCGATAGACGCTTCCTGTCTTCCCCTTACTTCACGCGCTCCGTGGGCAACAGCCGCCTCAAGCCGAAGGGGACCCGGGTGAGGAGGAACCGCTCGATCTCCTCCCGGTGCCGCTGGTACTTGATCCCCAGGTAAATGACCAGAATGCCGAGGAGCGACAGGGCGAAGGGAAAAAACAGTGAATCCCTGAACACCCGGTGGGCCAGGTACCCGAGGTACCCGAAAACCCCCAGAGCCCCGAACACTATGAAAACCCGTCTTTGCAGGAGCACCGAAAGCACCATCAACCCGAGGTTGATGAGGCAGTAAAGAAATCTGTTCAGCTCGCTGTCGCTCTTCATGAGCGACAGCCCGCCCCAGAAGGCGAGTATGCCGAAAAGATAGCCCCAGAAGGCGTAATCCTCCTTGGTCTTCCGGTCAACGAGGTACGCCCCGACAAGCACCAGGAGCCCGAAGCAGAGGGAGACCCAAAGGCGTTCATCCCAGGTGAACTCCATCTTCCCGAAGAGAAGGGGGGTGAGGTCCATGGACATATACCAGAGGGAGAAGGCGATGGGCGCAGTGAGGAAGGGGAAGTGCACGAACCTCAGCGCCGCCAGCCCGGCGATGATGGTCGCCACCTCCATGAGGAGCCAGCTTCCCTTCACCCAGACGTGGTAGCCGTGGTACACGCCCGGATCACCCTGGGGCCAGATGTCGGTAAGCCGCTCGAGACCGTAGATGGCAAGAGGAGTCATGCACACCGCCATGGTGTAGAGGAGCCCACTCGGTATCCGCAGGCCCGGCTTCGCCCACAGATCTTTCCCGGCGAGGACGAAGCAGACCCCGTAGATGGTGGCGATGAGAAAAATACCGCCGCCCCCGAAGCGCTCCCACGCCTCGGTCATGAACCAGCCCATGGCCGAGATCACAATGAGGGCCCCGAAGTAGTAGGAGACCGTGGCCAGATCGAAGCGCGGCCGCGCACCGGCACGCTTCTCGAGAGCGGTCCAGAGCGCTTCAGCCTGCTCCGCCGACACCAGGCCTTGGGTTACGGCCCAATCGAGATCCTTTCGCGAAATCTCCATGATCTGCCCTCACCTCGCCACGGGGCACGCGAGCTCACAGGCCCGGCAGTAGGGGACGCACGGGAGTTGCCCGGTGGCTTCCTCCACGCCGGGCACCCTGATCTTGTTCGCTTCATCGTGTTTCATCTGTGCCGCACACGAAGGCCGGTGGTAGGAGGCTTGTGCGAAGGCCTCCCTCGGGCAAGCCCGTGTGCAGGGCACACAGCAGCGCGCGCAGGGGTCGAAGTCCGGCGTCTCGGGAGGGTCAACCTCCACTTCGACCAGCATGGCGCGCAGCCGGATACGGGGACCGTAGTCCGGAGTGACCAACAGGTTGTTCCTCCCGATGATGCCCAACCCCGCAAGCACCGCTGCATCCTTCAGGAAGACGCCGCCCCGTTCCATGTGGTAGGGTAGGAGGTGAGCCTCGACCCTCATTTTCCGTCCCAGCCAGCGGGCGAGGTTTATGGCGGTCTCCTCCATCCGTCTATTCCCTGGGGTTCCTCCCTTCCGGTCGTCCCACCAGTCGAGCTGCGGCTGGGAGTGCTTGTGGACCAGGGCCAGCACCAGCAGCGAGCCGGCGCCGGCGAGGCGAGGAACCAGGCCGCACGTGGCGTACGAGGGTGCCCGTTCGAGGGCGGTGATGCTTACCATCCCCGCTAGGGACGCCCCGAAGGTCTTCGCCTGGGCGACGATGCGGGCGGCCATGCCCGGGCGGTGATCTGAACTGGTACTCATATCAGATTGGCCATCTGCTGAGTTCAGCCGTTATGGTCCACTCGCCTTCGCCCCCCTCAACCGCTCGGCTGAACTCAGGTCGAAGCCTTCATCCGCTCCCCCTTAAAGGGGGAGCGGAGAATTTGTTGGCGACTCGGACAGCCTGCGGCGGGAGTGGTGATCGGCCGAGAAGATTCCCATGGGCGATTAGCGCTGGACGTCATCGGTCCTTGGAGGCACACCACGCTCTCACTTCAGTCAGGGGAGGAATCCCCGCTCGTCCTCCCAGTTTCAAGCTCACCATGGCCGCGGCCCAGGCGGCAAAATCCAGGCTCTTCTCCACATGCCAGCCTTGAAGCAGGCCGTAGGTGAAGGCCCCGTGGAAGACATCACCGCACCCCGTGGTGTCCACGGCCTCCACCTGGTACGCGGGCCGTTCCAGAATCCTGCCCTCCGCCAGCGCCACATAACCTCTCTCGCCGAGGGTCACGCCGGTGACCCGCGGCCCAAGCTCCGCCAACCGCCGGCAGGTCTCGACGGGCTTGTCACCCCCCACGAAGGCGCGAGAAAAGCTCTCGGAGGCGAGGAAGTAGTCGCTGACCCGGGCAAGGTCCAGGATGCCCCCCCGGAGCGTGCCGGCATCGACCACGACCGGGACCCCCGCGGCCTTTGCCACTCGGGCGCCGGCGAGGCAGGCCTCGGGAAAGAGCCCGTCGGTGTGAAAGATCCGCGCCCGTCGAATAAGGTTGCAGTCGATCTCCTCGGGCCGCGGTCGGGGGCCCGTCGGCCGTCGCCAGAAGATGGTCCTCCTGCCGGTCTTGGGCTCGGCCAGGGCAAAGGCAAACTGGGAACCGGCCCTCTCCCGGACCAGGATCTGGCTCGTGTCCACCCCTTCCTCATCCAGGGAACCCCGGATCATTCTGCCGAAGAGATCGTCGCCCAGGACGCCGGCGAAGACGCAGGATACTCCCCACCTGGCCAGGGCGACGAGGGCGGTAGCAACCGGCCCGCCCCCCTGGATGACGAGATCCGACATCTCGCACTTCACGTCAGGCTCGGGATAGGCGGCCACGGTCCCGATGTAGTCAAGGGCGCACTGTCCGAGGCCGTATACGTCGAAGGCCTGCTTCACCATGGGACGTTCCCAGCTCCAGCGGTCTTGATCGGAGTGTCTCATCCTCTCGTAACCTGTAAGAGGATGCACGTCGGCCTTCCCAAGCGGCAATGGGCAAGGCTCCAGGAGACCCCCCATTTTCTCAGGAACTTAACAAAAGTCAAAGGCTAACTACCAGAACGGAGGGGTATCCACGCGCCAGCGAGATTTGTATCCTGGGCACCAGGCCCTCTGCTTTTTCCAACGGGGATACGAATCGCTGCGGTGGTCTGCTATGCTAGACCAAACCGAAAGAGGAGACCAAGATGAGAGTCCTCCTTATTTCAGCCAACACCGAGCGCATCAACCTTCCTACAATGCCTCTCGGTCTGGGTTATGTTGCCGTGGCCACGCGGAAAGGCGGGCACGAGGTGGCCTTCCTCGATCTCATGGTGGAGGAAGATCCTGGGACGGTGGTCAGCGAGATCCTGGAGAGATTCAGGCCTGAGGTGATCGGGATATCGGTGAGAAACATCGATGACCAGAAGATGGAGGCAACACGGTTCCTCCTCGAGCCGATCAAGGCGCTCATCGCTCGCTGCCGTGCCCTCACCATGGCTCCCATTGTACTCGGCGGCGCGGGCTATAGCATCTATCCGGAGAGTGTCCTGGACTACCTCGGTGCGGAGATGGGAATTCAAGGGGAGGGCGAGTGGGCATTTCCCCTGCTCCTCGATCGCCTGTCCAAGAGGAATGACCCATCTGACGTACCCGGGCTTTACGTGCGGGGTCGCGGGCTTCAGGGCGAGAGAGAGTTCAAGAGAAATCTCGATGCCCTCCCGGTTCCCGATGATCACCTGTCGATCCCGCCTTCAGGGGTGACGGACGAGTTCTGGCTGCCGGTCCAGACCAGGCGGGGATGCCCGATGGGGTGCAGCTACTGCTCCACGGCGACGATCGAGGGCACCGTTACGCGCCGCCGATCACCCGAGCTCGTGGTTCAGGAGATTGCTCGACTCGTGCACCGGGGATTCCGCCGGTTCCACTTCGTCGACAATACATTCAATCTCCCTGCAGCCTATGCCAGGGATCTCTGCCGTGAGATCACGGCGATGGGCCTGGACATTATCTGGCGCTGCATCCTCTATCCGTGGAAGGTGGACGAGGAGCTGGCCAGGGAGATGGCACGGGCCGGGTGCCGGGAGGTGAGCCTCGGCTTCGAGAGCGGCAACGAGAAGGTTCTCCGGGCCTTGAACAAGCGCTTCAGCCCGGATGAGGTTAGGCGCATATCCCGGATGCTGGGAGACTATGGTATTCACCGGATGGGCTTTCTGCTCCTGGGCGGGCCGGAGGAGACCAGGCAGTCGGTGGAAGAGAGCCTCATGTTTGCCGAGTCGCTCAAGCTCGAGGCCATGAAGGTCACCGCCGGCATCCGCATCTACCCACATACGGCCCTGGCGAGGATCGCCATTGCCGATGGGACGATCGCGCCGGATGACAATCTCTTGTTGCCGCGTTTCTACCTGGTGCGAGAACTCACTGAGTGGCTCCCCGAGACGGTAAAGGCGTGGCTGAGCGAACGGCCGAACTGGATGACGTGAGGGCGAAGCCAGCGCTATCGCCGTGTGCATTCTTGCCACGCCCGACGGGTCAGTTGCCGAAGGAGCAAGGGAACCCAGGGCATACTCTCCCGCTGGAGAGCTGAGACAAAATCCGTTCCTTCTACGGTCCCTTAGTGCTTCGATTCGCAAATACGGCCACGTATCCTCAACCGATCAAGCGCTCACTCCATTCGGCCCGAGCTCATGGCCGAGGGCAGCACTAAGTCCTGAGGGAATAAATTCGTGAGCGTATTTATGAATCGATGGACTTAGCTTTGCCTATACGATCCAGACCCAGCCGAGAACAGGAAAGAGATATGGAACCGCCTGCCGATTCTGTTCGTCTGAACCCGAGCTGGAAGAGGGTGCTCGTTTTCTTTGTTGGCTTTTTCGTGGCCATTGCAGCGCCGACGGTGGTGCCATGGGTTGGAATCTGGCTGGGCCCGCCAGCCTACACGCTCAACGAGAAGGCCCTTACGAATGCATGGCTTCGGACAGTTTTCCTGCCGAGCGAGGTGACGGTCATCACGAGTCGGTATGGAGATGCTCAAACTGCCAAAGGGTCGGCCAAGGGCATGCTGCAGCTTATCCCCACCGATTCGGTGACGGGGAGTCTCGACACCACACGATACGGCCGGAAGGATAACGGCAGGCAGGGTGTGATCATCCCCATCCAAAACGTAGTGGTGCACATCGAGGGGCCGGACCGGGCGATTGTCGACAAGACTCTGAAAGAGCTTCCGTTCGTGGCGTTCAACCCACTCAGCCCGGAGTCCGTGATCGATCGCGTCTTCGATAAGCACCTGAAAGCATTCTTCGTCGGGTTCGGTGTCTATATGGTGATCTGCACGTTTGCCTTTTTTCGAGGCGGCCCGTGGGCGGCCCGCATCTCGCCTCCTGCCTGGATTGCCCCAGTCCCCGCCGAAGAGATGCGCGCCCGGATCCTCGGGATCAACGATCTCGATCTCCCGTTCCATGTACGCGAGGGCAAACGGGGCTATCTCATCGCCGAGTGGCGGCTGGCGGACGCCAGATGGACGGCCGTCCTTGAGCAGGCGGGGCTCCGGATCGCCCACTCCGTCAAGATGAAACTCGACCCGAAGAAGTCGAGGGTAAATGCCATCGACATCTCCAAGACCATTCGCTGGTCCCGGGGCGTGCCCGGGTTGAGCTGGTCCTTCTCCTTCTTTCGGGGGATCGACTTTGGCGGGTTCGAGAAGGGGGCAGCCTACGGGCTCCTCTATAAGGATGGCGGCTGGATCTTCGACTGGGCGTACAAGTACAGCTACAACCTCAACGAGATGAAACAGCCGCTGGTGGCGGCCGTCATCATGGGGGGCTGGACCTTCCAGCCGGTGATCACCTTCATCCCGCGGCTAGGCTCCTAGCCCGCACTATGCACGAGACATGGTCGGTATGAAAGAGGGAGCAATGATCAGGGGACTCAGACCTGGTGGCGATCTTGGGGGGAGAGCGTGGGGCAAGGTCTTCACCTCGGCCTCGTTTTTCTTATTGAGTTTCTGCTGCTTCGGGGACTGCGGTGCGGTCGCCTCTGAGGGATTTAAATCCCTTCTCGATCCGTCTGGGTTGCACTATCAGAAGCGCGGTCCTCCCGCTCAGAGACGATTCTGCACCCGGTTTACGGAGCGCCCCCTAGCCGCGTCTCAGAGGGCCTCCTGCACTCGCATTTTAGGTGGACCGATTAGATGGCGCAGGTCAAGACATCCTTCAGTTTCGCCGAGAGTGTCGCAAGGGCGTATGGTTTCTGAATGAACCCCTGAGCACCAGCATCCAGGATTTCCTGGGCAGGACCGTCGATGGCATAGCCGCTGCAAACGATGACCTTCAGATTTGGCCGGGCCTCGACAAGATGTCTGTATACCTTCTCGCCTCCCATGTCAGGCAAGCCAATATCAAGAATGGCGAGATCGATGTCTCCATCAAAGGTCTGGGCAAGGGTGATCGCTTGCATTCCCGTCTTCGCCTCTAGGACATGGTACGCCAGCGTTTCCAGAATCGTCCGGTTTACTTCCATAACAGTCTCATCATCCTCGATCAGCAAAATGGTTCCTCCGCCCTTGACTACTTCCGGTCTTGGCTTTTCGGTCTCCTCTACGTGAAGTTCAACACTAGGGAGATAGATTCGAACCACAGTCCCCTTGCCCAATTCGGAATCAAGCTCAATCCAGCCGTTGTGGTTCTTGACAATGCCATACACTGCAGCCATACCAAGCCCTCGTCCCTGAAACTTCGTCGTAAAGAAGGGCTCAAATACTCTGGCTTTCGTTTTTCCATCCATGCCTTTTCCGTTGTCCCTTACTTCAAGACAGACGTAAAAGCCTTTCTCAGAACCGGGATGCTCTTTCACAGACTTCTCTTCGACCCTTTCATTTTTAGTAGTGATGCAAATACGCCCTTTGCCCTCTATGGCCTCCGTCGCGTTTGCTATTATGGCCGAGAGCACCATCTGTATCTGAGTGAGGTCTGCCTTCACGAAGGAGATATCATCAGCAAGATCTGTATCCACCTGAACAGATGGAGCCATTGCGTGATTGATCAACGGCAGGGTGTCTCTTACACATTCATTCAGCGAAATGGTCCGGGGATTATATTTACCTCCCCGCGCATGGGCGAGCAACTGGTCGGTAAGATGCGCCATGCGGCGAGCGGAATCGTACATCGAGTCGAAAATATCGTTTATTTTATCCGTCTTGGGGTCGATTGCTTTCAGTAATTCAATGTTTCCGGTAATCCCCATTAAGGCATTGTTGAATTGATGGGCAATGCCACCAGCTAGAGTTGCGATAGCGTCCATTTTCTGAGCTTCGAGGAGGTGCGCTTGAAGCTCCTGGCGTTCCTTCTCCGCCCTCTTGCGCTCCTCGACTTCATTTTCCAATTGCTGCTTAGCCTTCAGAAGATCTGCAGTGCGCTCATGCACCCGTCTTTCCAGTTCATCGTGAGCCTCACGCAGCGCCTTCTCCGCCAGCTTTTGTTCGGAATAGAGCAGACCGTTTTCTATCGCCAAGGCCGCCGGTGTGCTCAGGCTTGTCAGAAGATATAAATCTTCTTTCTTGAATCCTTCCGCCGGACTCGTGGAATGGACATAGACGGCACCCCGCACTTTCGACGTAAAGACGAACGGTACGCACATTATTGATCTGATTTGCGAGTCTACGATAGTTTGTGAAAGCCGCTCCTGGGCTTCCCGATGGGTATCAGACATTATTATCGCCTTGCCCTCTTGTATAACTTTTCTCACTATTGTGCGACTATAATTTACTTTAGCGGTTTCCTTGTTATTTCTAGACCTTGTTAATATTTCCTTGAGTTCTCCGACCTCATGATCGATCAGTAGTATGGCCGCGCTGTCGATTATTTCGAAACACGAAAAGAGAGAATCAATCATCTTCGCACAGATATCGTTAATATCCAGTGACTGCATGAGAAATGTGGAAATTTCATAGATGAGTTCAAGAGTTTTACGATTGGTAATACGCTTGTCTTTATAAAAAAAGTTATTTCTTACTTCGCCTTTTTTCCCAAAAAGACCAATGGAATAACGTGTTGCTACATCATTCTTGAAACACTTTTTGCCCAAACTTATTGCGGTATCTCCAATGATAAGCGGCACTCCTTCTTTTACTTCATGTACCTCACCAGGTCGAATCAGATCACCATCAATCCAAGTACCATTGCTGCTGCCCAAGTCTTCAACAACATATTTATTGTCAATTCTCGCGATCTTTAGATGCTTTCGGGAAACAGAATAATCGTCAATCTGGAAGTCATTCTGCTCAGTCCTGCCGACAAAAATGGTGTGAGCGTCGATCTCAAAAAATTGATCACTCCTTGGGCCGTTAATAACATAGATGCTAATCATTGAACCCTCGAATAGCGTCTCAACATCAGTTTCAGTGGCTCGAGAAACTATGCAATCTGCGCCTATTAGCAATTAGCAAGATATATACCAGAGGAACCGCATCCGAGTGTGAGCGATTCGCGGTGGGGAGTAAACCAACCGGCCGAGCCAACCTTGTGGGATGAAAGGAATTGATAAGGTCTGTTGGAACGAAGGGTCAGAGCTAATGGGTTGGAAGGAACAACGAACAATTGAGGCTATGTGTGGCGTGAGGAGATAGCCAGAGCCGTACAAGCCGGCCGGGGAGGTTTACTTATGTCACCGGCTTCGGTCTCGGTGCCTCTAGGTCAAAGCAATAGAGCAAGAAACCGCCGCAATCTATTCATCGATATGGGTATCACCGAAAATGTACTCTCTTAATTTCTTTAAATCGATTACTGGTAATTCTATGAATTTGATTCCTAATACAAGCAGTTTAGGATCGTCACGTGAGGTCCACGCCTTCCGTATATGCCCGAAGCAATGAATAGTTTTCCATGGATCAGGTAGCTCAATCTTTAGCTCGACTTTGTCGCCAGAATGAAATGTCTTGCGATCGACTTCAGATAATGCAACCCTGATTCCTGAGACTGATATGTCCAACGAGAAGGTTTCCCAAGAGTTCGGACGGTTCGCTTCTCCGTTTGATTCTGCGATCAGCGCCAAGCTCACGGGAAGAGTATCTCGCAGCCGAGGATCCCTTCTTCGTTCCTCGAACTTCAGTTCTGCAAATGTCTCCTTGTTCCCTGCCAAACGCTTGCGATAGTACTCTAGTAGTATCTTCTTAGTGCGAGGCTGCTCCTGAATCAAGCTTTTGAGACTCTCATAGCCGATTTCGATGAGTAAACTCGAAACAACAGTTGTGGCATTGGCCGACCGTGGTCTGCCGGTTAGGAACGACATCTCACCCAAAAAATCCCCGACCGCAAGCATGGCAAGCTCCAGTGCTCTACCATAATGATCCCGGATAAATATCCGTACTTTGCCCTGCAAGACAACGTAGATCGAACGGCCTGGGTCACCCTCCGAGAAGATCGTCTGCCCGTCTTCAAAATTGTGGAGGGTGGCGTTGTTTGCCAGCCTCAACAGCTCCGCCTTCGTGATGGGAGCAAAAAATGGTACCATTTCAATGCCCCTGAGAAGGCGTTTCGAGTCGAAGGAGGTCGACAAGATCTCCGCAGTCTCGAGGAAGTGTTCACTACGATTGGAGGCATCTCTCTCTATGAATCTGAGGGCTGCCTTGCCGATGTGATAGGTTTTCCCGGGTTCAAGAACAGCATTTTCTACACGGTTATCATCAACGAAGATACCGTTTGCACTCCCCATATCCTCTACGATCCAAATTCCCTCGTTGTACTTTATCTTGGCATGAGATCTTGAGACTGTCGGGTGTGAAAGCGTAATAGTATTATCTGTTCCCCGGCCGATGGTCACCGTTCCGGATAGAGGATAGACGCTCTTGCGGATGCATTCTTCTTCTAAGGCTAAGTAACATGTTTTCATGACCCACCCCCAGTTTGTGCCCCAGTTTTTGATTTAGAGTCAAACCCGGCTCTGGACTATTTCGTATCAGCCAAGGCTCCTGGAAGCCCAAGGGCAAGATCGCCTCCGGTGCCGGTGCCTGGTCATTCAGGTCTGGCCGAAGCCGCATAGCGTTGGGTGGATCGCGCCTGACCCACCACCCCGCTGGAGCCACGAGCTCGTTTCGAGCGAATGACGTCCCGTTCAGCCGTCCTCTCGGTGTGAATGCCGGTTCTCTCGTCTCGGGATGCGAACAGACTGCTTGCCAAGGCTTGGCGGAATCCTGCCCCCGGGCTTTTTATTCAAAGGTGACCCACATGTTAAACTTGACGTATCAATCGCGATTACAGCAGTAGCAGAAAGCGGTTGTCAAGCGAAATCTCTGGGGTAAGGCTTAACGGTGAGTCAGATGAATTCCGGATCGGCAGAGCCTATTGGGGTCGCACCAGCCGCGCTGATGGTTGAATGGCGTGAGCGTCAGACCAACACACCTAGCGGTGTGTGGTTGAGGTGCGACTATTATGGTCATTCTGGCAGACCACGACCGAGTCCTGGGAGGTGAGTATAATACACCCTTCAGTCACTGCCAGAGCATGCAAGGGAGTCCAAAATGACAGGAGACTCGACCCAGCTGCGGGGAGCGCTCAGAAATAAGCCGTTTCCGGGAACAGGGAGCCGGCAAGCATTAGCCCATCAAGGAAGAAATCTGCAGGTGATCCATCCATGTATGCAGATCGAGCGCGCCGACCGTCGGCAGACCAGGAGACATAATCTCTGCAACTGCAGCACATTTTTTCGTACTCTGCAAGCCTTCTGGGCTCCAATACTTGGGGAATAAGATAGAGCTTGGCCATATCATTCTGATATCGGCATTTGCCATCCCGGAATGGGCCGCACGAGTTGGGACGATCATCAACCATGATACCCTCTCCCCTCCTCCGACAAATGAAATATCCTCGTCCGCCGTGAACGGGGTGCCCGACGGGCGATGTCTCAGGCTGACCAAGTTCAGCCCTCGACGGCGGGTACGAGATCTCAATGGAGAATCTTTTTCGGGTTCCCATGGCGACGGGAAGTGTTTACTTGAGATCTAATCCGTCATTCGATCACACTTTGACAGTTCTCACAATCGGAGAATCCCTGATTTCTGCCTTCGAAAATCCTTACCTGGCGGGAGGAAGCTTTCGTGGCCTTTTCCGCGGGAGAGCCTAAGACGAGGGGGATTGAAGTGGAGCTGGCCGGCCTGCCCGCCCCACCTCTCGCGGTGGTGGATTACGTGAGCTCCTTGGAAAAGACGAGCTTGTCGTCGCCGACGCGGTAGAAGTTCTTGATGCGGGCCGCGATCTCGTAGCCGCTTCGCTGGTAGAAGCGGATGGCTGCATCGTAGGTCTGCTGCGATGATGTCTCGATGAGGAGCATGCGTCCGCGGCGCGCGACCACGTCCTTTTCCACGAAATCGAGCAAACGGCGGCCGAAGCCCTTGCCCTGGGATGCCGGGTCGACAACGATATAGCCGCTTAGCTCCCCTCTCGTAAGCGCCTCGTCAACGAGTTCCATGGCGACGGCTATCTCCACGGGCGTAAACTTCCCGGAGGCGATGACAACGTCCCGGATTCGCGAGCGATCTTCTCGATGGAGGGGGCGGATGCGCACATCCG
>JAGFXI010000201.1 GCA_017861095.1 Deltaproteobacteria bacterium
GTCCTCCTCTTTTTCCGCTTCGTGCCGGCTTTGCCGCGGCTCTGATGGTGATTTTCGGTTGTCTTTCCCGTCGCCCGCAGGATTCGATTCTCGCCGGATGCCCGAGGCACTCGGCGACGACACGCGTCGTGAGGCCGCATAACCCTTTTTCTATTCTAACTCTCCCCTCGACACTCTTGTAAGGCCTTGGTTGAAGATTCTAGCCCGCATTATCTACGGCCGCAGCAGCTGGGTCGTGCATAATGCGGGCTAGCAACGGCACCCAAAGATTCGTTCCCCCGAGTCGACGCGGACGGGCCGACTTTCCTTTGGCCGCGGCGCTTGATCCCGGCAACGGGCCGAAGCGTCCGCTCAAGGGCACTTGAACTGGCGGAAGCCCGGGGTTAAGTAATCCTTATGAGAGGATTCAACCGCACGTGGCGAGCACACTCCGGTGGCATCGTCTCCTGATTCCGGTTCTCTTTACCTCGTCTCGACCCGGTCGCCATCTCCAAGCCCGCTCACCCACAATCCGGAACCCGCCCCTGGCGGCGACGGTCGAGCCGGCAATCGCCACGCCCTCTCGATCCTGAACGGCGAGGAATGAAGAATGAGCAAAGCAGAACAACTGGCCGCGTACGTGATTCGCGCCCGCTACGAAGATATGGACGAGACGATCCGGCGGGAGCTCAAGATCCGCATCCTCGACTCCCTCGGCTGCGCCCTCGGGGCGCTCGGAGGTGAGCCGATCCGCCTGATCCGGGACGGCGAAGCGGCAGGGACCTTCTTACCGCCCTCGCCGTAGCCTACCAGGTCCAGTGCCGGCTGAGTGATGTGGCACCGGTCCGGGCGAGGGGCTTCGACCACACCACCCAGGGCTCCTACGCCCTGGCCGCCGGCATCTCCAAGGCCTTGGGGCTCGATCGCCAGCGGACCGCGAACGCCCTTGCCATCTGCGGCACCGCCTTCAACGCCCTGCGAGTCACTCGCACCGGAGCACTTTCCCACTGGAAGGGGCTGGCCTCCCCCAACAACGCCTATTGCTGCACCCACGGCACGTTCCTGGCGGCCCGGGGAATCACGGGGCCGCCCGAGGTGTTCGAGGGCAACAAGGGCTTCATGGATGCCATTGCCGGGCCCTTCGAGATCGACTGGTCGCAGGAGGGATTCGACCGAATTACGCGGACCATCCTCAAGAAGTACAACGCTGAGATTCACTCCCAGGCGGCCATCGAAGGAACCTTGGAACTCAAGCAGAGCAATGGTTTCAGAGCCTATGACGTAGAGAAGATCGTGATCGACATCTTCGATGTGGCGTACCACATCATTGGCGGCGGCGAGGAGGGCGACAAGACCGTCGTCCGCACCAAGGAGGAGGCGGACCATAGCCTGCCCTATCTGGTGGCGGTGGCCCTCCTCGACGGCCAGGTGATGCCGGAGCAGTTCGCCCCGAGGCGCATCGCGGGAAGTGACGTCCAGGATCTTCTGAAAAGGGTCATAGTGCGGGAGAAACCCGAATACAGCCGCCGCTTTCCTGACGAGCACCCGTGCGCCCTAACCGTGTCGCTGAAGAACGGGGAGACGCTCAGAAGGGAAAAGCAGGAGTACGAGGGCTTCCATTCCCGCCCCATGAGCTGGGATATGGCAATCGAGAAGTTCGGGCGTCTCGCCGGGGCCGCTGTTGACGACACCCTCCGCCGGGGGCTGATCGATGCGGTGTCTCACCTGGAGGATCTTGAGGTTGCCGACCTCACCCGACTCCTGGCCCAGGTGCCGAGTCCTGATCGCAAGAAAAGGAGGGCCAAGCTATGGCTGTAAGACAGAGAGGCTCCCCGTCTGCGGTGGCGAACGAGCGGGCCTTTTCCTTCTTGCCCCTGAACGAACGACCGGGGAAGCCGCGTCCCCGGGGCATCACCGAGATCCGCGGTCCCTACTATACGCCCATGGGCAGGCGGTACCTGGAGGATGTCCTCGAGACCATGGGAAGCTACGTGGATATCCTGAAGTTCGCCGGGGGCTCCTTCAGCCTCATGCCGCGCCGGGCGGTGGTGGAGCTCACCGAAGTTTGCCACCGCCACGACGTCCTCGTCTCCACCGGAGGCTTCATCGAGCACGTGCTCGTCTATGGCCGGGAGATGGTCGACCGCTACCTCCAGGAGTGCCTCCGCCTCGGGTTCGATATCGTCGAGATCTCAAGCGGCTTCATCACCGTTCCTGTGGACGACCTCGTTCGTCTAACCGAGAAGGTGAGGAAGGCAGGCCTCAAGCCGAAGCCCGAGGTGGGCGTCCAGTTCGGCGCCGGCGGCGCGAGTGCAGTGGAGGAGCTCGAGGCGGAGGGCCTGGGCGATCCCGGGTGGGCGATTGCGCTGGCCAAGCGGCACCTGGATGCGGGGGCGGCCATGATCATGGTGGAATCGGAGGGGATCACAGAGAACGTTCGCACGTGGCGGACCGACGTTGCCGCCAGGTTCATCCGTGAGCTCGGCCTCGAGCAGGTGATGATGGAGGCCGCCGACCCTGCCGTCTTCGCGTGGTACATCAAGAACTATGGCCCGGAGGTGAACCTGTTTGTCGATCACAGCCAGATCGTCCAGCTCGAGTGTCTGCGCTCCGGGATCTGGGGGACGGCGAACCTGTGGGGGCGGGTCTTGACCTACAAGGAGTAGGGGAGTTTCACTTGGAATAGGTTGCTGAAGAAGGGGGGTGATTACCCGTTATCTCGATGCACGATGCCGAAAATGCCGACAGTTCGGCTTCTCCATATGCGGCTCTCATCGCTGCGCCCTCTTGCGGCGAGAGACCCCTCCGGGGATGCACGGTCTCCATCGCAGGAAGATGAGCGATTACAAGACGAGGCTCCTCGAGAAGCAGAAGCTCAGGTTTGCGTACTGGGTTTCCGAAGGACAGTTTCGCGGGTATGTCAAGCGGGCCTTCAAGGCACCGGGCATCACCGGCGAGAACCTGTTGCAGCTCCTCGAAAGGCGGCTCGACAACCTGGTCTACCGCCTCGGCTTTGCTCCCACCATCCCGGCCGCCCGCCAGTTGGTCGGACACGGCCATGTGATCGTGAACGGCCGCAAGTTGGACCGACCCTCCTACCTGGTTGAGCCGGGGACGGTCATCTCGCTCAAGGAGAAGAGCAAGAGCTTGCCACTGATTAAGGACGGGCTCGTCCGAGGCACGGCGCGCCCGACCCTTTCGTACCTCGAGGTTGATAAAGACACCGTGCGCGGGAGGCTTGTAGCGGTGCCGCGCCGGAGGGAGATTCCCTTGCCCGTCGATGAGGGTCTGGTGGTAGAGTTCTACCAGAAATACCTGTGATTCCGGGCAGGGATCGGCCTCTCCCCGGCGCTGTCGTCTCGGGGAGAGGTGAATAGGTGGAGACCATTGGTCTCCGGGTAGCGGCCTTGCGAGAAGGCCGAGACAATAAACAAACATCTCCAAATGAAGGGTACCGGCCCCTGGGGGCACGTGGGGAAGAAGAGAAGGTTAGCGCAACGCAGGATCGTCTATAGACCGCCAGGCAGCAACCCGATGGGGGGCTGCGCTCGGCGGACGGAGGAGAGAGCCATGGAACTTCAAGACTATTGCCGCAACGTGCACATCGAGCTATCCGGCTGGAAGGCGAAGGTCTATGACGTCGTCCGGAAGCTGGACAAGGTGTCCACAGGGGAGAAGGCGAAGGTCGTCGACCAGGTGAACGATTTACACATCATTGTCGAAGAACTGGAGGATCGACTGTCCTCACTCGAGAAGGAATGCCCCACGGAGTGGTCGCCGCAGCGAACCGAAATCCAGAACAAGCTCCAGGCCCTGGGCTACAAATGGGAGGAGGCCTGGAAAGCCTATCCCGGTGGTTTCTACGGCGGCTAATGGCGTTATCGCGAGTTCGATACGACGCACTCAAGACGGTGCGTGGAAATAACGAGGCGAGAGGAGAACGTGCTCTCGCCTCCTTTTATTTTCCCACGGCTACCGGAGAGAGACCGGCCGGAGGCGGGTCAATCCATCTCATCGGTGTGGGGTGCGCGGCTGAAGGCGAGGAGTTTGATCACCCGGACCGTGAGCCTTCTCCGGGTCTGCGGGAGAGGGCGGGCGCCTTCCCCCTCCGGCAGATAGCCGTTCAGGAAGGCGGATTCTTCCACCTGCTCCGTCTCCCCCGAGAGCTGATAGCCCGCGTCGGTGCCAGAATCCCACACCACCAGGGAGATGCGGGGGTTTTTTCCCAGGTTGCTCACAGTCCCGGGGCAGAACCATTCCGATACCGCGACGCGGCCATCGGGAAGCGCCTCGATCTTCCCGGCAGCGGCGACGTGAGGGCAGCCGTCGCTATCCGCCGTCGCCACCAGCACCGTCTTCACCGTTTCCGCCAGCGCCAGGGCTTGCTTCAGGCGCTCGTGGCCAGTCGCCTTCGCTTTCATGGCCAGACTCCTTCGGGGAAGGCGGTCATGTCGTCTCCCCCTTGGCCAGCACGTGAACGGGGGTGTCGGCGGCGACCTCCGCCGCCTCCAGGATCGCTTCCGAAAGAGTGGGATGAGGGTGGATGGTCACCAAAAGATCCTCGAGGCTCGCACCCAGCTCGAGGGCAAGGGTGGCCTCGGCGATCAGCTCCGAGGCGTGGGGTGCCACCATGGCCACGCCCAAGACGAAACCGGAGACGGGGTCGGAGATGACCTTGGCGAAGCCCTCGGTCCTGCCCAGGATTCGGGCCCTGCCGAGAGCCCGCAAGGGGAATTTCCCCACCTTTATCCGAATCCCTTCCGCCTTCGCCTCCCGCTCGGTGAGACCGGTCCAGGCGATCTCGGGGTCGGTATAGACCACGGCGGGGATCGCCCGGTTGTCGAAGGCGGCATGGTGATCGGCGATCACCTCGGCAACTACCTTTCCCTCACGGCTGGCCTTGTGGGCGAGCATCGGGCCTGGCGTAACATCCCCGATGGCGTAGATGTGGGGCTCCACGCTCCGCCCTTCGGGGCTCACCGCTATGAACCCGCGTTTGTCAGGGACGATCTTCGTGTGCTCCAGGCCGATAGTATCGGTGTTCGGCCTCCTGCCCACGGCGACGAGCACCTGTTCGTACTCACCGGTCCTGGTCTCGCCCTGGTACTCGATGGTCGCCGTGAAGCCGGCCGCGCTCTTTTCCACGGCCAAGACGCGGGATTCCAAGAGCAAGGCCTCGAAGCAGTGCTCTTTGCAGTGGTTGACCACGACATCCACGAGATCGTGGTCGGCGCCGGGGAGAAGGTGGGGGTAAGCCTCCACCACAGTCACCCTGGAACCCAGCCCGGCATAAACCTGTCCGAGCTCGATGCCGATATAGCCGCCGCCCACGACAAGGAGGCGTTCCGGGATCTCGGGGAGCTGGAGGGCCTCTGCTGAAGACCAGACCTGGAGACCCGAGGCGGGCGCGAGTGGCTGGACCCGGGAGCCGGTGGCGATGATGCAGTGCCGAAACTTGACCGTTCCCACCCCTCCGCCTTCGATGGCGAGAACGT
>JAGFXI010000202.1 GCA_017861095.1 Deltaproteobacteria bacterium
CTTGAGGAATGAGGCGTACAGAGAAGTACGCTGCAATGACGAAAGATGAAGCGCAATCCCGCGCCTCGCGGGACAGATGGACTCTTTACGAAGCCGTCAGCCTTGCCTTGAGGCGAAAATGCTCATACACTAGGTGACGCCATGAGCACCTTCAAGAAATTCAAAGATCAGACCCTGGCCAAGGTCTACGCCAGGGTCCCCTCGCTCCTTGACCTGTACGCCCAGAGAGCGGACCTGGTGGTTAATAACGCCGCTCCCTTTGCCCCTCTCCCCCGGCCCCTGCGAACCTGTCGCGTCGCTCTGGTCACCACCGCCGGCATGCACCTCACCCAGCAAGAACCCTTCGACATGACGGACAAGAAAGGAGATCCTTCCTACCGAGAGATCCCCTCAAGCATCGGGATCGAGGAGCTCACCATCACCCATGATTACTTCCCCAAGGCGGACGCCCTCGCGGATCCGAATCTTGTCCTCCCCATAGAACCTCTGCGCCGACTCGTCCGGGAGGGAACCGTCGGCTCCATCAGCCCCAGGTTCTTCAGCTTCATGGGCCACATCCTGGGCGAGCATCTCAAGACCCTCACCCGAACCACCGCTCTGGAAGTAGCCGCCGCCCTGAAGGCGGACGGAGTGGACGCCGTGTTTCTCACTCCGGTCTGAGGTCTCTGCAATCAATCCGTGGGATTGATCCAACGGATCATCGAGGAGGAAGGAATCGCCACCGTCTCTGTTTCCCTGAACCTCGCCATCACCAAGAAGGTGAAGCCCCCACGGGCTCTCTATCCCGGTTTTGGGCTCGGCCATCCGCTGGGCGAGGCCCATAACCCGGAGCTGCAACTGCGGGTGCTCCGGGACGCCCTGAGCCTCCTCGAAATGGATCTCGAGCCCGGGAGCGTCGTGGTGAGATCCTATCCGCGCTCCGCGAAGTAAGCACTGGCGCTTACTGCCTACTGCTTACTGCCTACTGCCCAAGCGGCCATAGCGCCGGAGGAGAAGGCGAAGCATACCCGGGAGCGAGAACACAACACCGGCGCTCCTTCGGCCACGGAGAATCTCGCCCGTCACGCGGCCGAGGGCGGGGCTCCCGGCAGCTCTGGAGATGAAAAGGTTCGCCACCCAGGAGGAACGGAACCATCGCTCCGCCGCCAGATAACCCTGGTGGCGAGAATAGAGCAGGGACCGCAGGTCCCGCTCATATGCAAAAAGAGATGACACGCTCACATCGCCCGCCGCCAGAGCCCTGCCCGCAACCCGAGCCGCGACCCTGCCGCTGATCAGGGCATTACTGATCCCCTCCCCGAGGAAAGGGAAGGTAAGTCCCAGGGCCTCACCGAGGACCAGGAGCCCGGCCGAGCACGAGCGTGCGCCCCGGAATCCGGTGCGTATGGGGGCCGCGCGAATAGAGGATTCCTGGCTGGAGCCGGCCATGATCCTTGCCACCCGTGGGGAGCGGCGAATCAGGGAAGCAGGGCACTTGTCTTCCGGGATCCCGCCGCGACCGTCGGGACGGATGCCCCAGCCCACGTTGAAGACCCCCCCTCCCATGGGGAAAAACCAGACGTAAAATGGGAGGAAGGAGCGGTCGTAGGCGATGAACATCTCCCTGTCATCACCAAGCTCGGGAACTCGGAAGTACCCCCTTATGCCGTAGGCGGTGGGTCTCTTCTCCTGGAGCACACCAAAGGCGCCGAGCACCCTGGCATTGGCGCCGGTGGCCAGAAGGACGAACTTTGCCGCCACGGTCAAGGATCGCCCGCTCCCGTCGACGCCCTTCGCTCCGACACACGCCTCACCCTGGAATAGGGGCTCCTTCACCCGGATGCCGTCGACAAATTGAGCCCCGGAGCGACAGGCCTCCTCGACAAGGAGGGCATCCAGCTCCCGCCGCCTAAGGGTGGCGAAACCTCCCTCCAGGAGAAACTCTCGACCGTCGGGAGCGGAGAAACGGACGCGGTCGACACGATGGGCCCGCCTCTCAAGCACGGCTTCGAGGCCAACCGCCCCGAGGATCTCGAGGGAGTCTTCAAGGAGTGCATCACCGCAAACCTTCTCCCTTGGAAAAGGCGAGCGGTCCACGACCACCACGCCGATCCCCCGTCGGGCCAGTTCCAGAGCAGCCATGCCGCCCGCCGGCCCGGCTCCCACCACAAGAACGTCGGTTCGCAGGTCCCAAGCCACTGCCTGCTGCCTCCTGCGTACTGCTTACTGCCCACTGCCTACTGCCTACTCCCCACCATCCCCTAGCGGCCAGAGACGCTGGTCGTCCTTCTCGTCCCACCGGTGGGGCAGGAAGAAGAGATCGTTTATGTGGGAGGTGTCGGTGAGGGCCATGAGGACCCGTTCGACCCCCAGGGCAATTCCGGCGGCGGGCGGCATACCGTAGCCGAGCTCTCGGAGAAACTCGGCATCAATCGGCACTTCAGGGAACCCTCTCCGCCGCTTCTCGGCCAAGGCCTGGTGAAAACGGGCCTCCTGCTCCACCGGGTCATTCAGTTCCGTGAAGGCATTGGCGAGCTCCACACCCGCCACGTAGACCTCAAAGCGCTCGGCAACCTGAGGCTCCCCTGCTTTGCCGGCGGCGAGAGCCGCCATGGTGATGGGATAATCATAGAGGATCTCCGGCTTCCCAAGCCCAAGGTGAGGCTCGATGAGTTGAAGTGAGAGCCGGAAGAACAACGTATCAAAGTCTTCGTCTCCCTCCCTCGTTTCCCCCAGGAGACGTTTTCCCTCCCCCCGGAAGTACTCAGGATCTTGCAGGCCCCGCTCCAGGTCGATGCCACAGTAGTGGGAGAAGACCTCCTTAAGGCTCCGCCGCGGCCATGGTGGCCGCC
Source organism: Deltaproteobacteria bacterium (assembly GCA_017861095.1). Taxonomy (GTDB): domain Bacteria; phylum Desulfobacterota; class Syntrophobacteria; order BM002; family BM002; genus JAGFXI01. The sequence continues at coordinate 2,832 of JAGFXI010000202.1, forward strand.
AGTCCAAGGCGATGCCGCGAAAGGACGGCGCAACGGCAGCCCCGAGCTCCTCCGCCAGAAACCAGCAGAGTTCCTCCACGTCCACCATGATCGCCTGGTAGTCCGCAAAGGCCCGGTACCACTCCAGCATGGTGAACTCGCAGTGGTGCAGGGGGCCCGATTCGCCGCCGTTGCGAAAACAGCGGCAGAGCTCGTAGATGCGTTCCATGCCGGCGCAAAGCGCCTTCTTTAGGGAAAACTCGGGAGACGTGGGGAGGTAACGGCGTCGGGCCTCACCGCGGCTGTCGAGGTAGTGGGTGACGAATCCCTGAAGGTGGACTTCGATGCCGGGAGAGACAACGAGCCGCGGAGTCTGCCACTCGACGAACCCGCGAGAGTCGAAGAACCGGCGAATGCACCCCAAGGACTTGGTCTTGAGGAGGAGGAGTTTCTGGATGTGACTCTCATTCCGGTGAAGACGAGCATAGAGGCTTCCCGGGTCGTCCACCGGGCTCGTCACCGGAGCTACCAACCGGTGGAGACGGACTGCCCGCGGCAGCTGAGCGCCGTCATCCACAAGCGCCTCGACAATGTCCCCACACCGCGGCGCTTCGGTGCCGGGGCTCAGCATCAGCCTCTCCGCCCGTTCCTGGTTTCGGACGACAAAGGCCTCGGCCTCGACCGCGACCACCCGCCCGCGCACTACCCTGGTGCCCGGATCGGCGGTCAACAGGCACCGCGTCTCGTAGCTCATGAATGTGCCTTTCGGTTCGGCCCTTCTCCGCCTCTGGCCGAGTTGCCTTGCCTTCTGAAGGGTTAGACATGGGCTACGGTGTGACCGCAAAGGGAACCGATTTCAAAAGCCGCGGCGGCAGGGTCAACAACATCCACGCGCCAGGAGCCCACATCACCAGGTCTGATCGCTTTCGTGGTGAAGGTCCGCCGGGTGGGGTCCGTTCACGGTCAGATCGACCCGGAACCGTTCCTTGCCCTGCAAATACCAGGCATGGGCGATCTTGCCGGTGCCCTCGTCATCGATGATCTTGGTGAACCAGGAGAGCTTGCCTACCGAGAGGGGAAACTTGGTGCCGGCATCTAAGGGCACTCGATTCACCAACTCGCGACAGACGGTGGCTGTGGCTACCTGGAGTTGACCGGCCGATTGCGCCAGGCCGATAATCGGGACATCCATGATGGCGAGCAAGGTGCTCAGAAAAAACGACCGCAATATCAGTATCGCGGTTTGTCCTTGCGTCCATCAGTTCGCGCTTACATGCTTTTATTGCGCCTTAGAACAATTGGTCATTTAATCACATAAGATTCCCGGCCACAAGAGATGAAACGAGCCGCGGCTGGTATTCAACCGGGGCGGACAAGGTCCTCGTCAGAACCGGCGCCGTCGCCTCTGAAAGCCCTACCCGCGCGAGTTTGGCGGAGATCCTTGAGGCGCCCCATCATTCCAATGAGAGCCTTGACCGGCATCGGCGAGTCGAGCGTGTCGGTCCTGGTGCCGGCAACCGGCGCTCAAAACCGCTGGACACCTTCGTATGCGCCCTTGGGGTGAGATCATCCGCTTTTGGCCCCCCTGTTGTCGTCTCCATGTAGCGAGGGGGCACGATTTGTTCCAAGAGCCTCCCACCGGAGCTGGACAAGAGAGCAATCTCTGGCATAATCGTCTCGCGTGGTCGGTCGAGGCGGGGCACGCAACCTGCAACGCCGTGGCGGCGGCTGATGGGTTGCATGAGGTGGAGGATAGGTGGGAAAGGATCGTCTGAGCTACGCCGCAAAGGCGCTCTTCCTTGGGCTGGCCATAGCCCAGCTCTTGGCCACTCTCCAGGTGTACCTGTCGAACCTGAACCTCTATGTCACCATCGTCGCGCTCAAAGGTTCCGGCTACCTTGTCGTGCCCAACCAGAAGATCATGGCGAGTCTCCGAGAGTTCCGCCCCGCCTGGTTTGGTGGCATGTTTTTCGCGCTCACCGCTGGCGCCGGCATCGCCCTGCTATCCCTCGCTTCGGCCTGGATCTGGGAGCGGCTCTTCTACCGGAAGAGAATTCTC
>JAGFXI010000030.1 GCA_017861095.1 Deltaproteobacteria bacterium
GCAGGACCAAGTAGAGCCAGCGGACCACCCGGTCCACGGCCCCGAGCTTTTCCAGCCACATGATCATCTGGGCGCCGACTTCGAAACCGGCCACGGTACCGACGATCATGATGCAGCCGAGCTTGTAATCCACGTTCCCGAATTTCCCGTGCCGCATGGTGGAGATGAGAGATTTCCCCGCCATGTGGGCAATGTCGGTGCCGATGGCAAAGGCCATGGGAAAGCCGAGGATGTTCAGGCCGGGGGTCACCATCCAGGCGCCGCCCATGCCGAAGAAGCCGCCGATGACGCCCACGCCCACACCCAGAATGATGAGGCCTGGCCAGAATATTTTCACGCCTGCGATGGGCATGAGGACATATAACCAATCCATGCCAACTCTCCTTTCCTCCAGAGGTCCCCGGATAGCCCGTTCCGGATGAAGTCGCCTTAGTGTTCCGCCAGCTCGCGAGACTTCAGGTCAATGCCGATATGGGACATGACGACATCAGCCAGCACCCCGAAGATGACGCCCACAACGGGAATGATGACAATGGTCAAAATAGTGAAGTAAACATGGCTTTCGTTGTAGAGGTTCGCCCACCAGGCCATGATTCCCGAAAGCCTTCGTGTATCGGCCACAATGACGATGGGTGCCGCTCCTCCTCCCCCCGCCGCAAGAGCCGTCCCCGTGACCCATAGCGTGGCGACCATCAGCGCCATCCACCCAAGTAGTCTTTTCATCTGCCTCCTCCTTTCCGACATGAAAGTGTTGCCTTTGAACCGGCGCGGCTGGTGCCGCATGAGTTCTGTTCGCCATCCCCCCGCCCGACCGAAGACCGTCTCAACGGAATGTGTGAATTGTTTCACTTCTGAGCCCGCGTTTTCAGGAGGCTTCACGACTCTGACCGCTCTGCGGCTGGAGTCCCGCTCGCACCCTTGCATTGTAATCTGAGAAAGAGTCGCTCCAGGTGAGAAAGATTTTTTATACGTTAGAATGACTTTAGTGTCAAGCGTTCATGCGGACGATCCATCTTCCTCCCCTCGACAGCCGCCCTCCCCTCTGGTACAGTGAAGCGGCTCGCCTGTGCCGCCGTATTCAAGAGGTTTGGTAATCGAAACGTCATGACTCCACTCCGGGAAAGCGAGATTGCCCTCGTCAAGGCTGCGACGCGGAATCCTCTCGAGCTAAGAAGTCGAAGGGATTTCCGGGCGGCGCTCGAGCAGGCCCTTCACCACGTGCTCGTGGCGCTCCACGTGGAGGACCGATTCGGAGCTCTTCGAAGTCAGATCAGCGAGGATCGCTGGTTTCGCGCTCTGGAGCAGGCGTGGGAACGACTGGAGCCGCCGGCTCGGCTGCAAAGCTGGCAAGAGCTTTTGGACCGCCTGATACGGATCTCCTACGCCAGCAGGCCCTACTGCCTTCGCTGCGGCGAATGCTGTCGCGGCGGCAGCCCCTCTCTGCATGAGGAAGACAAAGACCTCTGGTCCCAGGGTCTTCTCTCACCGCGGGAGCTCTACACCTTGCGACCGGGCGAACCCGTCCACATGAACGTCGAGGGCCGTCTCGGCTCACTCCCTGAGGAGCTGGTCAAGATCAGGCAACGGCCCGAGATCGGGCACTGCATCTTTTATCAAGAAGAGGAGAAGGCCTGCCGCATCTATGAGCACCGGCCCCTTCAGTGTCGCGTCCAGGCATGTTGGGATCCCGGCCCCTTCGAGGAACTCTGGCGTGCCGGCAAGCTCTCGCGGCGCCACCTGGTCCAGGACGATCAGGAGATGCTGGAGCTGCTCGGTGCCCACGACGAGCGGTGTTCGCCGGAAAAGCTCGGCGCCGCCGTCGGCGCATGGCACGAGTCCGGCAGCGAGGCTGCCATCCAGCAGATTCTCGACCAGCTCCGGTACGATACCGCCCTGCGATCCCTGGTTCAGGAGAGGCTGGGGCTCGGGGAGGACGAGTTGGAGTTCTACTTCGGTCGACCCCTCATCCGTATTGTTCGTGCCTACGGCTTCAGGGTCGAGCGGGATGGGAACGGCACCTATCGCCTCGTGCGAGATACGTAGATCGAGGGTACCGGTCGCCGACCACGGTCCCGCGTTCGCGGGAGCGACAGTCAGATTCCTGTTCTGGACAGAGCCGTTCGATCAGGTCAGTCCCTCGAGGGGGGCCACAAACGCCTGGAGTCTCCCCAGGTCTTCAGGCCGGATCTGGACGAATTCCAGGCCGGCAAGATGAGGATGTAAGGAGTTTTCGGAGGATCGGCACCAGACAACCCTGGCTTGGGCGAGAATGGCTCCATGCCCGTCCGGGAGCTCGACCTTGATCTCCACGAGGTCGCCGGGGTGCACGTTCACCTCGGTCATGACCTGGAGCCCTCGTGGGCTGAGATCCCGAACGATGCCCGCGGCCACGGCGCGTTCACCGAACACGCTGCCGAGGGTTGTAACCAGAATTCGGTTCGTCTGCCGTCGCTCGTCGATAGGATAAATTCCCTGGCACATGGTTTGCACAAACGTCGTATCTCGAAAGCCGAGAGCAAGGCACCGGGGGTGTGTTCTCGTTCCGGGCTTATCACGCTGTTCAGCCCGAAATCGCAGGAATTCCCACCAACGCCGAACCCGGGTAGATCGTGACGGTGGCTCCGCGGATCAACCAGATGGAATATAGCGACCTTGTCTATTTCCTGCAACATGTTGGGAAAGACCCATCGCGGTTAATCTTTGAAGACGAGCTTACCGGCATCTATAACCGGCGCTTCCTCCTCAACTTCTTCCAGCACAAGATTCCGTGGGACACCCTTGATCGCCAGCCCGTCGCTCTGGTCATGATGGATGTGGATCACTTCAAGAAAGTCAATGACACCCACGGTCATGATGCCGGCGATCAGGTACTCGTCCATGTTGCCGGTCTGCTTAGAGAAATAGCCGGAGAGAAGGCCTTGCCCATCCGGTATGCCGGCGATGAATTCATGATCCTCGTGCCCCGGGGTGGCAAGCCCGAGGCCCTAGCAGTCGGGGAACAGGTCGTTCGCGTGGTCCACGAGAGGCCCGCTCGCCTGGATGCGGGCGAGGTCGAGGTCCCCGTTACCCTCAGTATCGGCGTCGCCTGCGCCCCTGATGACGCGAAGAGCGGCAGAAGCCTGATCCAGCAGGCGGATACCGCCCTTTACTCCGCCAAGAAGGCGGGCCGTGATCAGCTTGCCGACGCCAGCGACGTCTCGTATCAGGAAGTCTTCGGCAAAGTCGCCCTCTACCACCTCGACAAGGCGGTCATCGCCGGTCGGAGGATGCAGCTCGCTCAGGTTGCGGAGGCCCTGAAGAAATTTAGCCAGCGGCGGTCCCAGTTCCTTCTCATCGAGGGCGCCGCCGGTATGGGAAAGAGCGAGTTCCTCAAGACCATTCAGCAAAGCCTTACCCAGATAAGAATCCGTCAGGTCAAGGTCTCTTGCAGCCAGCAGGAGCTCTTCCGTCCATACTCTCTCACGACGAGCATCCTGATGGCGCTGCTCAAGCAGCGGCAAGACCAGGGTGTTTCCATCTTCCAGAGCCTGAGCGCGACAGACATATCTCACCTTTCTCACCTACTCCCGCAACTCGGCGGAACGGAGAGGCCGGCGACCGAGGACGAGAAGGCGCAACGTCAGGGTATCTTCGCCGCCTTGATGAACTTCATGCCCAAGCTCGTCGACTCCCGCCCCCTGATCCTCCTTGTCGACGATCTCCACCTCAGCGACGAAGCGAGCCTCCTTCTCTTGCGGCGCTTGCTCCTCCACCGCGGACTTCCGCTGTTCATCTGCGCCACTGCAACCGAAACCCAGCCGGGCAGGGCTGACGGCCAGGCGAATCCCTTGAAGCGATTTTACGCCGTCCACTGTCAGGAACTGGACATCCGCAAGTTAATCCTCCATCCCCTTACGGCCTCGGATATCCGTGACCATCTTCGGGGCATTTTTCCCCAGGTCGAACTCCCCACGAACTTCGAACGGGAGCTTGAACAGATCACCCAGGGCAATCCCCTCTTCCTCAGCGAGTTGTTACGCACCCTGGTTCTGGACGAAAAGATCACCCTGGTCGGTCAGCAATGGGTCATCGAACCCCCGGAGCAGGGCTACCTCCCTCGATCCCTGGAGGAGATCGTCAAGCGAAAGATCTCCACCCTGGATGATGAGAGCAAGAAACTCCTAGATCACGCCTCTATCCTCGGCGATAGCGTGTCCCTGAGCGTACTTGCCGGGAGTTCCGAGGAGCGAGAGGCCAAGATTCTTGCCTTCATCGATCAGGCGGTGGCGCAAGGCCTAATCAGCGTCGATTTCCAACTGAACGACGAGACCATTCATTTTCTCGGGCGGCGGGTCCAGGAAATCGTCTACGGGGCGATCCAGCATGAGGTGAGGCAAGAGCTCCACGAGCGCATTGGTACCTACCAGGAGGGTCTCTATGATCGACGGCTCCTGCCGTCGGCGGCGACCCTCGCCTACCACTTCACGCGATCGGCGAACCAGGAAAAGGCTGACATCTACGAGCAGACCCAGGCGGACTACAATCGAATCGTCTTCGATCCCGAGGAGGCCGCCCACTACACGGGAGAGCCGCCCCGTGACAAGAGTCCAGCGGAGCTCCCCTTCGATCCAGCCAGTCTGGTTCACATCCCCACCGTGCTCCGCTCCCTGCTCCTCGCGGTGCGGAACACCAAGCTTTATCCCCCTGGGAGCAAGGCTATCAGGGTTGCCAACGAGCAAGCCAGGGAAGGGATCGACAAGTTCCTGGAGAAGAATGAAACCCTCACCATCTTTCACATCAAGCAGGCGCTCCTCGTCAACGGCCAGAGGATCGATACAGGCGATTTCCGGTTCTTCGCCGAATCCTTCATCAAGTTCCTGACCCGCCTCGATCTCCAGGGGCTCGCCTTCAAGAAGGGGCTCCCCCAGGAAGAGCTGAGCCTCCTCCTGGATTACTGGGGTCGACTGAAGGGGGAAAAGATCGACCAGCGCTTCTGGCAGCGGTTCTCCGAGGAGAAGGGCCTCAGCCACATTGAACTGAGCCAGATCCATTATGCGGTCGTGGCGGAGCCGGTGGAAGCGCCGCCGCAAGGCGAAGGGGAAGCCGAGGCGAAACCCGATTCCGCGGCGGAGATGGCTTCCCGTCTTGCAGCCGCCGGGCAACCGCTGAGCAAGGAACAAGCGGCCCACCTGCCCGCCCTTTTCCGCGCCCTCCTCACCGCAGGCCGGAGCGTCAAGCTCTATCCCGTGACCAGTAAGGCGGTCGGCACCGCCCTCCAGCAGCTCATGGAGACTTTGCGTCGCCTCGTCGGCCCAGAGTCGGCGCTGACGATCGCGCGGGCCGGCAACTCGCTCCTGGTAAACGGTCAGAAGGTGGAATTCTCCGAACTCGAGACCCTGACCCAGGCCTTTCTGGGGTTCCTTGATTCTCTGGCCCTGACCAGCATCACCTTCCTCGGCACGATCTCGGCCACCGAGCTCCGGGCCTTCTTCAGCGCTTTCAGCCAACTTCCTCCGGTCGGCATGGACGCCAACTTCTGGATGCGCCTGGCCCAGGAGCAGCGTATCTCAAGCATCCTCTTCGACCGACGTCTCTATGAGGCCAGGGTCGCCAGTACCGTTCTGACGGCGAGTCCTCAGCAGGCTGGATTGGTGGCGCTTCAGGTGGCCCAACAACCGGAGCAGGCCCCGCCGGCCGCCGAGGAGGATCTCGACTCCCTCCTGGCCCAGATGCCCATGCGCCTGAGCGACCTCCTGCTCAAGGGGGACGAAGGGCGAGTGAAGCAGATTATCGGCCGTCTGGTCCAGCGCTTTCTGGGCGCCTCGGTGCAGAACCGTCAAGAGGTGGTGAACCGTTTCCAGGATCTGGTGAAAGGACTGAATCGAGGATTGCTGAGCCAGCTGGCAAAGCTTTTAGCCGAGCCTCTCCTTCTCCTTTTTTCCAAAGAGCAGGATCCCGTCGTCGTCAGGGACCTGGCCACCCTGCTCCACCAGCTCAGCACCATCCTCATTCAGTTCCTCGAGTACCCGACCGCGAGCCGGATTCTCCTCCACCTCCACCGGAGACACCGGCTGCTTGCCGAGAGAAGCACCGAGCAGGCTGCTTCACTCGCCAAGGTGATTGCCAAGCCACTGCCGCCGGAAACGCAGCAACTCCTCCGTGAGGACTTTCGCTCCGGAGATCCCCGCCGACACCAGCACGCCGCTCAGCTCCTCGGCAGCCTCGATCAGGTGAGCTGGCCGCTCCTCATCGACATCGTCAAGCACGAGCAGGATCTCAGGGTGAGGCAGACGGCCGCCAGCCTCCTGGCGGAGCACGGCGAGGAGCCGGCAAGGCTCCTTAAGAAAGAGCTGCTCCTTCGGGCCACTTCCCAGGAGCGCCTCCGCATCCTCGAGGTTATCGACAACGTGACGCGCGAGGTGGCAACAGAGCTCGCCTTCGCCCTGGCCGACGAGCAGCCGGAAGTGCGCCAGGCCGCCTTGCAGCTCGCGGAGCGCTTGGCCGGCGATCAGGTGGAGCGAGTCCTCCTGGAGCAGGCTGAGAGCGCCCAGGCAGAGGTGGCCATCGGGGCGCTCAGGAGCCTCCGGAAGTTCAAGCCGCAAGCGGCCCTGCCACGGATCATCGCGACCCTGAACTCCGGCAAGGATCCGCAACGCCTCGTCGCCTGCTGCCAGATCCTCGGAGACATAGGTGCTCCTGCAGGGATCGAACCCTTGGCCAACCTGCTGACGTCGAAGGGGTTCTTGTTTTGGCGCAAGAGGCAACGCCCGGATGTGCGTGCCAGCGCTGCCTTTGCCCTGTCGCAGATCGTTCATCCAGCTGTCGCGGGGATCCTCGCTCGCTACCAAGAGGATCCAGACCCTCGGGTGCGAGAGGCGGCCCGCACCGTCCGTCCTTCCGCCTCTCCCCCTCCCGCCTGAAAGAACGCAGGGGCTGAGCCGATCACGGGTGAAAGCTGCTCCCACACAAACCCGGCTGGCGCCGCAAGCAGGGTTATCTGCGAAACAAAGCGCATCCGGAGCCACTACCTTCCTGTCAATATAAGGCAGGCGTCCCGGACTTTGTGAGCCACCCCGCTACAAGGCAGGGCCTCACTCTTTACTATCAATGACGCGATCAGGCCTCGGCGTGACGTCTCTACCGAATAGACCCTCCTGCCGTAGCTCACTCATCGCGGCTGGAAGCCGCTCCCACGGCGTTCCTCCTCATAGAGCCTAAACTCGGAGAGCTGGAAGGCCGTATCCCCGGTCGCAGCAGGTGGTTCGCATATAATGCGGGCTAATGTCGCAGCCGATTGAGGACGTGGAAGAGGCGCCAGAGTGCGGTGAGATTGGTTCCCACGGCAAGGAGGATGAGCACCAGAGTCAGCACGGCGTCCTTGCCGAGGAGCGGAGCCTCGCTGGCGCGAGCGGTGAGATTGACGAGAGAGTTCACCATGCCTGCCACCCCGATGGAGATGATCCGTTCTCCACGCTGCAGCAGTCCCACCATGCAGGAGACGTTGAGGCCCTCTGCACGAGCCCTGGTGTAGCTCACCATGAGTGAACCGAAGAGGACAAAGAACATGGTAAGGGTAATCAGGAGCGTGGCACTCCCTTGCCTCTCGAAGTAAGCCCAGATTCCTACGTAGATGCAGAGCTCGGCGTAGCGATCCAAAATGGAGTCCAAGAAGGCGCCCCGCTTTCTCGCCTGCTGCATCTCCCGGGCGAGCGCTCCGTCGAGGGTGTCCAGCAGGCCGCTCAGGAGGGTGAGGGCGCCGCCCCAAAAGGGGCTGAACACAAACCAAACCCCCGCCGCAAGGCCGGAAACCATGGCAATGATGCTCACATGGTTAGGCTTCAAATGGAGGAAGACGCAACACGGGACCATGTATCTACCCAGAAGACGATAGTATGCTGTCTCGAGCGCGCCACCCTTCAACATCTCTTCACCATACTCCTGCCGCGTTCCTCGGGAACGGGACCGAAACTCGCCTCTCTCGCCCCAGCCCTTCCTGTGCAGCATCCATCCGACTTCTCTTTACGGAGTTGCCATCGTTCGGAGCTAAAGCTACCGAGCCAGGCGACGCTCGGATTCCGTTGCATGCTGCAGCGACCGCGGTCTGCGTCTTCGCAGAACCTGCATCCGGGATCGCCGTGCGGGGAGGCTAGGCTCTGAGAGGGGAGGAGATCCCTCAAGGCACATCATGTGTTCGTATGTTGCCTTCATACTAACAAAATCCTGGAGATTGTCGAGTGGATTCTTTTGACAACGGGAGCGGCTTTCGTTATGCTCCTTTTGTCCGAAGAGCCGAAAGAGAATTCCGAGTCGACCATGTTTCTTCATGACACAACCGTAATCCCGAAAGCTCCTTCCGAGATAGACAGTCTTTGCGAAATCGTCCAAGTATCGCAGATTACCAAGAGTGGGAGGAAAAGCTCACCGGTCGCCGTGGTGCGGGAGATACCTCTCACCATATTCCTGAACGACCACGAGATCGTCACCCTGCTCTGTACCGGAGCCCATGTCGAGAGCCTGGCCGTAGGTTTCCTAACCTCGGAGGGGCTCCTCCGGGACCGGGGACGGCTCGGAGGTGTGGAGGTTGATCACAGTCGCCATATCGTTCGGGTCTCGTCTTCGGAGGATGCCGCGTTTGCCGAGCGGCTCCTGGGGAGACGGATCATCACCTCCGGCTGCGGTAAGGGAACCATCTTCTACCATGTCCTCGACTCCCTGCAGAGTCGGCCCGTGGAGCACCACGTTCCCCTCCGAGCTGACCAAGTGCGCCACCTCATGGGAGAGCTCAACCGCCGGTCCGAGCTCTACCGGCGCTCCCGGGGCGTACACAACTGCGCCCTCGCTTTGCCCGAGAAGATCGTCCTCTTTCGCGCCGACATCGGCCGTCACAATGCTGTGGACATGATCATCGGGGAGTGCTTCCTTGCGGGGCTCTCCACCCAGGACAAGGTCCTCCTCACCACCGGGAGGATCACCTCGGAGATCCTCATCAAGTGTGCCAAGGGGGGTATTCCCGCCCTCATCTCGCGCTCCGCCGCCACCAGCCTGGCACTCCAGCTCGCCCGCGACCTCAAGATGACCGTCATCGGCTATGTCCGCGGTGGCAACATGGTTGTGTACGCCGGTGGCGAACATATCGAACCATGATCTATCTCGATAACGCCGCCACCTCCTTTCCGAAGCCGGAACGGGTCATCGCCGCCATCTCCCGCTACTGCCGCGAGATCGGCGCCAATCCCGGTCGTGCCTCCCACCGGCTGGCGCGGGAGGCGAGCGCGGTGGTGGCGCGAACCCGGCGCCTCCTTGCCCACCTTCTCGGCGGGGTCGATCCCTCCCGGATCATCTTCACCCCAAGCACGACGGTGGCCCTGAACCTCGCCTTGAAGGGCCTCCTCCACGCCGGAGACCACGTACTCACATCCAGCATGGAGCACAACTCCGTGCTCCGCCCGCTGCATCACCTGGAACGGCTGGGGATCACTCACACCCGCATTCCGTGCAGCCCGGAAGGGCTCCTCGATCCAGCGGACGTCCGTCGCCACCTTCGCCCGGAAACCCGCCTGATCGCCCTCGTCCACGCCTCGAATGTCACCGGCGGCCTTATGCCCCTCGCCGAGGTAGGAGCCCTCGCCCGGGAGCTTGGGCTCTTACTTCTCGTGGACGGCGCGCAAACCGTCGGCGCTCTCCCTCTCGAGCCCGAGCGGCTCTCCATCGACCTTCTGGCGGGCCCCGGCCACAAGAGTCTCCTCGGCCCCATGGGCACGGGGTTTCTCTATGTGAGGCCGGGCCTTGACTTGGAGACCCTCTGGGAGGGTGGCACCGGCAGCCACTCCGAGTCAACGGCGCAGCCGGGGAGCTGGCCTGACCGCTTCGAGAGCGGCACCCTGAACGCACCCGGTCTGGCCGGTCTGGCCGAGGGAATCGCCGAGGTTCAGGAGCGCGGCGTGGACGCCATCGCCGCGCACAAGACCCGGATCATGGAGAGGCTGTACCAAGAGTTGGGGCTCCTGCCCGGGGTTGCCTTATACGGCCCCGCCCGTCGACAGGAGTGCGTCGGCACTCTCTCCTTCAATGTCACAGGCCTCGCCAGCAACGAGGTGGCCCACATTCTCGATACCGCTTACGGGATTGCGGTCCGGCCTGGACTCCACTGCGCCCCGGCAGCCCACCAGACCATCGGAAGCTTTCCCAAGGGAACGGTGCGCGTCAGCGTCGGGCCTTATACGACGGAAGACGAGATCCTGGCTCTCATCACCGCGGTGGAGCAGATCCTCCGCTATCGCCGGTGACCGTTAGAAACAGCCATTAGGCGCCTGGGGGAGCAGGGAGAGAGAAAGATATGACTGCTCCCATTCTCAGAGGACGACGTGTACAAGGAAACGTAGGTTCTTTGCATGAATAATCGATCTATCCTAAGACTTGTTGTCGGTATTCTCTTTATCGCTGTGCTAACATATTTCATCATGCATTATAATTTACATGTAATCTTCATAAAAAAGGAGAAATTGGCCAATTTCATTAAGTCTTTCCATCCATATGATGAATTTGTTTTCATCTTATTTCAGATTCTCCAGGTCGTATTCGCGCCGATACCCGGCGAAGTAACCGGCCTCATCGGGGGATATCTTTATGGCCCCGTCCTAGGGACGATTTACTCGACCGTCGGTCTTACCTTCGGCTCGTGGCTAGCCTTTATGCTCGCGAGGTTCTTGGGCTTGCCCTTTGTGGAAAAGGCTGTCAATCCCGAGATACTGAAGAAATACGATTACGTCATGGAACACCAGGGCGCAATCGTCTCCTTCATCCTCTTTCTCATACCGGGCTTTCCCAAGGACTACCTCTGCTATATCATGGGTTTGAGTCATATGAAGCTGTGGACCTTTCTTATCATCTCGACGGTCGGAAGGCTATTTGGGACCATGTTACTGTCGATGAGTGGCAGTTATGTCCGCAGTAATCATTACGTTGGCCTGTTGGTCTTGCTTGGCGCTGGGGGTGTTTTCGTATTAGTTGCTTACTTGTATCGTGAACGATGGATAGACATGTTACGGAGAAAAGAAAGGCCGTAGCCCCCATTGTGCACCCAAGTTACCGTCTTCGGTCTGGGGCCGCGAAATAGCGAAGGGCCTCGAGCCCGAAATTCAGGGGTTGGATCCGGACCCGTTCCCCAGCCTCCACCTGCTCCCTGCCCGGTGGGATGACCACCAGGCTGTTGGCGGCGAGCATCTGGGCCATGAGGCCGCCCGCCTCCGCCCCCACGAGGGAGACCTCGGGACCCTCGCCACCTAGGAGGAGTCGGGAATGGATGAAGGAGGTGAGATCGGCCTGCACCCGGACTGGTTGCGTCAGTCTTGCTGCAACCTCCGGCGAGTAGACCTGCGGAAGGCCGAGCATCGCGAGAAGCGCCGGCCTAACCAGCTGGAGAAAGGCGATGTGGGCCGCCGGCGTCCTTCCGGGAAGACCGAAGACGAGGGCTTGTCCCACCCTGGCGGCGAGGGCCTGCTTCCCCGGACTCATGGCCACCCCGCGAAACAAGAGCTCGCCGCCCAGCTCGGCGACCGCCGCTGCAACTAGATCCCGGTCGCCCCTCCCGGTACCGCCCGTGGTAACGACAACCTCCGCCTTAAGGCTCCGGCGTAGCGCCGCATCGAGAAGGTCCCTCCGGTCCTTTACAGCTTCAAGAGCTTCAGCCTCGCCGCCCGCAGCGCGGACGAGATGAAGGAGAAGCTGCAGGTTGCTAGGGAAAACAGTGTGGGGAGTTCCTGGCTCCCGCGCCGCCACGAGTTCATCTCCCGTGGCTAGGGCCGACACGCGAGGCCGACGACGAACCCGGATTTCAGAGTAACCGAGGTCGGCGAGGACGGTGAGCTCCAAAGCCCCGAGCACGAGGCCGGGACTCACGAGGGACTGGCCCTCACGTGCGTCCGACCCGGCGGGGATCACGTAGTCCCCGGATCTCAGCGCCAGGTGCAGCCGGATGCCGTCAGGAACCGTCTCCACCATCTCCTGGGGTACGACAGCATCGGCTCCCGCGGGAAGAGGTCCGCCGGTCAGGATCCGGATCGTCTCGCCCCGGCTGATCCTCGCTGCACTCGCCGCCCCGGGGCCTGCGAGCCCCGTGACCTTCAAGGAGATACCCCGGGGTGAAGGCTGAGCGAGATCTTCACTCCGCACCGCGTACCCATCCATGGCCGACCGGGGGAAGGGCGGATAGTCGCGGCGGGCGCGCACCTCCTCGGCGAGGACCCTCCCGC
>JAGFXI010000203.1 GCA_017861095.1 Deltaproteobacteria bacterium
CCGGCCTCGCGAGCGAGAAGAAGCGCGTCGTGGGCCTCCTCCATGATCCCGACGGGGCAGGCGATTGCCTGCTCCCACGCTCCGTGGATCACCCCTTCATCATGCGAGCGCCGCGCCTCCGCGAGCCTCACATAGGCCTCGCTGTCCTCCTCACGGAGGCGACGGAAGATCTCCGCTGAGCGTCGCACACGGCCAAGGAGGGCTTCCCAGTCACGGCGTTCCGCGGGAGCCGAACGAGGTCTCTCGCTCTCCAGGCGGACGATCTTCTCGAGCAGGGCAAGGCCCACCGACGCGGCGTAGGCCGCAGCAGCGCCGCCGCCCGGAACAGGCGTGGAGCGCTCAAGGGCGAGGAGAAAGGGCTCTTCAGCCACGGGATATGCTCCGCTCAGAGGATCACCGTGAATCTCTTCTGCTGCAGATGCTCCTTTACGTGCCGGACGCTGAGAATCCGATAGGGGAACAACGACGCAGCCCGGGGGATGGTTTCGGCTGGAACCTGCCCTCCTCCAGAGGTACAATCAGGTCCACACGGCAACCGGAAAACGAGAGGATGGCCATGGACGAACGAAAGAAGCTCTCCCGGCGGCAGTTCCTTGCCGCTGCCGGCGGCACGCTGGTCAGCATCGGTCTCCCCGGTCTCTTTGTCAAAGTCTTGGACGGCGAAAACCAGGCGGTCGCGGCCGAGCTCAGACCCGACGGCAGGCCGCGCCTGCCCCCGGGTCAGCAGCTGGTGAGCATGCTCGCCGACATGGGCGGGAGGCCGGGAAAGGCCACCATCTCCGACTGGAACCTCCGGGTTCACGGGGAGGTGGAGCGGCTCCTTACCCTCGATTTCAAGGAGCTTCTGCGGCTTCCCCAGGTGGAGCTAACGTGCGACGTCCACTGTGTCACCGGATGGACGCTCCTGGACTCGCGCTGGAGTGGGGTGCAGTTGAAGACGATCCTCGATCTCGTCAAGGCCAAGCCAAGCGCCCGTTTCGTCATCTTTGAAGCGGCCGCAGGATACACGAGCAACATTCCCTTGACCGAGGCGCTCAAGGAGAATGTGATCCTCGCCCACAGCTTCGCCGGCTCTCCTTTGCCGCAGGCCCACGGCGCCCCGGTCCGCACCCTGGTTCCTGATCGCTACTTCTACAAGAGCGCCAAGTGGCTGGAGGGGATCAAGGTCACCGTCCGCGATGAGCCCGGCTACTGGGAAACCCGTGGATACAGCAACTCGGCCGATCCCTGGAAGCAGGAGCGCTATGACTCCCTCCTGAGCCCCCTAGGCCGCAGTATGCACGAGACGCCATAGCGAGATCGTGGAGATGGTCGTGCCACCGGGCAACCACAGGGGCTCGGACCCGAGCGTACTTGTCAGTACGTCATAAGGTTCGAGACCCAAGGACGCCCGGAAGGACGGCCATATCCGCGGCCGCAGCAGGCGGTTCGTGCATACTGCGGCCTAAAGGAACCTGTCGTCTCCTGATCATCGCGATCGAGCCGCGAGTCGTGCTCGCGCGAGCCTCGCCGGCTCAGCCGGTCTCGGAGAATGAGAGGCCGACCTCTCCTACTCCCTCGCTCCCGGTCCGAGCTTGACGAGCATCTTTCCTACGTTATCCCCGCTGAACAGGCCAAGGAAAGCCCGCGGCGCGCTCCCGATCCCCTCGACAATGGTCTCCTTCCAGGCGATCCTTCCCTCGGCGATCCAGCGGCTCATATCGCTCAGAAAGTCCTGCTGCCGGTGGAGATGATCGGTCACGATAAAACCCCGGAGAGTGAGACGCTTGATGATGGCGAGAATCAGGTTGCCCGGCCCGCGGGGCGGCCTGGTGATGTTGTACTGGGAGATCATCCCGCAGAGGACGACCCGGCCGCAGGGCTTCATCTGGTCGAGGGCCGCAACTAAATGGGGGCCGCCCACATTGTCAAAGTAAATGTCGACGCCCTCACAGTGTTTCGCTACCTCGGCGGAGAGGTCCCCAACCTTCTTGTAGTTGAAGGCGGCATCTACACCCGCCTCCTCCAGGAGCCAGGTCACCTTGGCATCAGAACCGGCGCTCCCCACCACCCGACACCCCTTGATCTTGGCAATCTGGCAGACAATCGCGCCGACCGCGCCCGACGCGGCGGAGACGAAAACCGTGTCCCCGTCCTGCGGCTGGCCGAGATCGAGAAGGCCGACATAGGCTGTGAGGCCGGGCATGCCGAGAGTCCCCAGGTAGGTCTGGATGGGGGCGAGGCTCGGGTCGATACCGATGAGTCCTGTCCCGTCCGAGAGGTAGTATTCGCGCCACCCCAGCATGCTCAGGACGAGGTCGCCCTCCCGGAACCGGCCCCCGACCGAGCGTACGACATGCCCCACGCACCCGCCCTCGAGCGCCTTTCCAAGCGGAAAGGGCGGGATATAGCTCTCGCGCTCGCTCATCCGCCCCCGCATGTAGGGGTCCACGGACATGAAGATGTTCTGAACCAGCACCTCGCCCTCTCTCGGCTCGCGAAGCGGCACGGTGACGAGCTCGAAATCGCCCTCTTTCGGGACGCCGACAGGTCGCTGCTTGAGACGGATCTCCCGACTGAGGATCTGACTCACGTTACTCTCCCCCATCTCTATCCCCACTTCTCGCCGCCCCGCAAAGGCGGAGTGATCTCCGAAGCAAGGCGCATCGGAGCCACCTTTTCGAGTGCCTAGAATGCCTGAAATTACGAGCTTTAATGTAGGGTAGGCACTGCTCACGAGGCCACGACAAGGGTCCTCTTGAAGTGCCTGAGACTGGCTGGCAGTGTCGGTCGATTTTCCCGATCACGCGAGCTCAATGTACTTCAATGTAGGGTGGGCTACGCCCACCAGAAACCGGTAACAATCCTTTCGGTGGGCGGTGCCCACCCTACAGGCTATGCGCCTTCGCAGACCTGTCCCGAACCCCTTCGAGGGCAGGCTTCTCTGCCTCCTGCCGCCCCGCTCCACCGCTCCTTACTCCCCGCCCTTCTTGACCCTTTCCGCCAGGCCCTTGATCGAGTCGAAGTACTCCTTGATCCCGCGAAGGAAGATGTCATTGTGGTTGGCCCCCGGGATTTGGAGCAGCCTCTTGTCCGTTGCGGGAGAGGCCTCCCAGAGAGCCTCCCCGTCGGAAAAGGGGATAATGTGATCGTACTCCGCGTGAATGATCAAGGTAGGCCCCTCGTACACTCCGATCTTGTCGAGGTTCCCGAAACCGTCCTCTTCCTTGAAGTCCATGGCCCACACCCGAACACCGAGGAGCTTCAGGAGGGGAACGGCGTAGGCAAAGCCGCTCTCGATGATGAGCCCGTCGATCTCCTCACCGTAATTGGCTGCGATCTCCAGGGCCGACGCGCTCCCGAGCGACCTCCCCATGACGAGGAGAGGTCCGGGGAACCCGTTCTCGTTCAGCCACGTGCGGACAAAGGCATAGATCAGATGGGCGTCTCGCATCATGGCGGTCACCGTGGGGATCCCGGTGGAGCGGCCGTAACCCCGGTAGTCCACCGGCAGGAAGTTGAGCCCGAGCTGATTGTAGAGAGCGGCAATGTCGTCGTAGTCGGCGGCGATCTCACCGTTACCGTGAAAGAACAAGATGTTCGCCGCCGTCGGTTGAACCATGTGAAACCGGCCGCCGATCACTACGTCCTCCCCTACCGGCACGAGGACGTCCCTAGCCGCCGTTGCCGCCGCCCCCATCCCCCATTCTCGCCTCGGATGGAACACACATCCGAGAATCTCGGGCCGATCCAGCGCCGAGTAATCGAGGGTCGAAATATCTCGCATCATCTCATCCCCAGGAAATTGCTGCAGAACATGGTCGTGTCCCGCAGGCGTTTCGTGCTGAGCAGGGCCATGTTGCGCCAAAACTGATAGCCGATCCTGAGATCCTGCGCAACGAGTCGGCTGAAGTCATCCCAGCTGATCCGAAGGGCCTCCCCACTTTCCAAGGCAATCACCCATCTGGAGAACGGCCGCGCGAACCGCATCCTCCTCACTTCCCCGCCGGCAGCCCCTACCGCCGCCTGATCACGGCCGATTGAAGGATCTGCGGACGTCTCTCCCTACGAGGTAGAGCGGCAAGAATACCACCACCGCCAGCACCGGGATCGTCGCGTAGACAACGATGGGAACAAAGAATACCGGCTGCCTCGGTTTCACCATCACCGCAACCGCGACCGAAGGTTCTCCTTCGCCCCACGGCCCGGATCGTTCATACCTTCCCGCCACCTCGACCACACCGTCCTCGTAAAACGATACAGTCTTCGATATCCCGGCTGAAGGGTGGCGAAGCTGCAACGACCGAAGCGGCCCTTTTCTGGTCTGTTCAGCGGAAGACGGATAAACGTTCCAGGTGAGCGGGCTCGGCTTTTCCTCTACTCCCGCCTTTTCACCTCCAGCCGGCTCCGACGGGGCTTTCTCCTCCGGCACGAGAAGGGCACGGAACCTCCCTGAACTCCGCAATTCACCACGAACTCTCACCCAGCGGCCGTCGTACTTCCCGGGGTCGGCGGCAAGCTCATCGAGAGTGACCTTCTCCGCCATACTGGGGAAGATGAAGAGGAGGCGGTTGTCCACGAAGAAGAACGAGTACCCAAGGAATATCCCCACCACGAGAAAGAGGAGGGCAGCGGCGCAAAAGACAAACCCGACGAGTCTGCCGCCCTTCCGCATTAACCACTCGAGCAGCCCGAGTCGCGAAGTGAAACCCGTTCTTCGTGCGCCGAGAGAATCTTTGTCGTGAAAAGCCATCATTCAGTGATCGGACCTAAGTCCAGTCCTCGCCTGCGTTGAGGAGTACAGTCGAATCCTCTCCCAGGGAACCGCTTCAGCCCATGGCCGCGAGGGCCTCGCTGCCGTCATCCCAAAGGGCATGGGC
>JAGFXI010000204.1 GCA_017861095.1 Deltaproteobacteria bacterium
CTCCCTGAGCGAGGCGGAGAAGATCGCGGTGCTCAAGCTCCTTGAGCTCCAACGCAACGCCATGCTCATGTACACGAGCTGCGGCTGGTTCTTCGACGAGCTTTCAGGACTCGAGACGGTTCAGGTGATTCAGTATGCCGGTCGAGCCGTGCAGCTCGGTCAGGAACTCTTCGGCGATGCGGTCACGTATCGATTCCTCGAGCTTCTGGAGGAGGCGAAGAGCAATCTCTCGGATCACGGCGACGGCCGTCTCATTTTCGAGAAGTTTGTTGAACCGGCGGCCCTCGACCTGGAGAAGGTTGCGGCCCACTATGCCGTGAGCTCCCTCTTCGAGGACTACGGTCGGGAAGCGACCATCTACAGCTATGCCATCGAGCGGGAAGATCACCGGACTGCCGAGTTGGAGAAAGCAAAGCTTTTCGTGGGTCGGATCGGAGTGACCTCGAAGGTGACCCGGGAATCCCGGGTCCTGGATTGCTGCGCACTCCATGTAGGCCATCACGACCTCAGGGCCGGTGTCGGCGGAGCAAGGGACGAAGGCGCGTATCAAGGTTTTGCCGACGAGGTGCTCCAGGCCTTCAGAGGCGGGAACCTTGCTGCAACGAGGGCAATCCTCGAGGGGTATTTCGGGGAATCGACCTACTCTCTTCGAAGTCTCTTCCGTGATGAGCAGCGCAAGATCCTGGATAGGATCCAGGAGGAAAGCCTGGAAACGGTGGAAGAAATCTACCGGCAGATCTACGAAACCAACGCCCCCTTCCTGCGGTTCTTGAAGGACCTGGGGCAGCGCCCGCCGAAGGTCCTCATCACCGCCGCCGAGTTCATCCTGAACGTTCGCCTTCGGCGGAGCGTCGAGGAGGAACGCCTCGACGTGGAGGGCATCGAAAAGCTCCTGGAGGAGTTGGAATCGGTTGGCGTCCCGCTGGACGTGACCTCTCTGGAGATGACCACCAGGCGGCGAATCGAGACTGCGGCCGAGCGATTTCTTGCCGACCCCGCCCAAGTCTCTCTCCTCGAAGGACTCGAGAAGACGGTCGAGATCGCGAGGTCACTCCCGTTCCAGGTGGAGCTCCGGAAGGCACAGGACATCTGCTATGGGATCCTCAAGACCCGGTTCCTCAAGATGGAGAAAGACGCTGCGGGGGGGCTGGAAGAGCCGGGGATGTGGGTGAAGCACTTCGTCGCCCTGAGTGAAAGTCTATCGATCAAGGTAGGAGCTTCCGATGCGGATTCCAAGGGCGACCTATAGGCTCCAACTTAATCCCGCCTTTGGGTTCCGGGCGGCGAGGGGGATTGTCCCGTACCTTGCCGAGCTCGGGGTCTCCGACCTCTATGTTTCGCCCGTGTTCAAGGCGCGGCGGGGAAGCCTCCACGGCTATGACATCGTCGACCCTACCCGCCTGAACCCGGAGCTGGGGGCGGAGTCGGATTTCGAGGCGCTCTCGAAGGAGCTGAAGGCCCACGACATGGGGTGGCTCCAGGACGTCGTTCCCAATCACATGGCCTTCGATTCTGAGAACGAGATGCTGATGGATGTGCTGGAGAACGGCGATGGCTCCGAGTTCTTTCGCTTCTTCGACGTGAACTGGGTCCATCCCTACCCGAGCATACGGGGTAGGCTCCTCGCTCCCCTGCTGGGACTATTTTACGGGGATGCCCTCGAGCTGGGAGAGATCCGGATCCAGTATGGTGCCGACGGTTTCACGATTCACCACTACGACCTGGCATTCCCGGTGAAGATCGAGACCTACGTTCATCTTCTCACCCACCGGCTGGCGACGCTCAGGGGGGAGCTCGGCGGCGACGACCCGGATCTCGTGAAGCTCCTCGGGATTCTCTACGTTCTCAGGACACTACCATCGGGGGCCGAGATCAGAGAACGACACGATCAGATCAAGTTCATCAAAAAGACACTCTGGGAGCTTTATACCAACAATCTCCGGATCCAGAGATTCATTGACGAGAACATTCGCACCTTCAACGGTGTAAGCGGCCGTCCGGAAACCTTCGCGTTGCTCGACAACCTGCTCTCGGAACAGCTGTTCCGCCTTTCGTTCTGGAAGGTGGCGACCGAGGAGATCAACTACCGCAGGTTCTTCAATATCAATCAGCTCCTGTCGGTGAGGGTGGAGGACGAAGACGTCTTTCGTCGCACGCAATCTCTTATTTTTGCTCTCATCGATACAGGGCACTTCACCGGCTTGCGGATAGATCACATCGACGGTCTTTACGATCCCAAGCGGTATCTCGCGCGGTTGCGGGGACGATATCCGGACCTCTACCTTGTGGTCGAGAAAATCCTCGAGCTGCGAGAGGAGCTGCGGCCCGACTGGCCGGTGCAGGGTACGACCGGATACGATTTCCTCAACCACGTGAACGGCCTCTTCTGCAGGAAGGACCATGCGAGGCGGTTCGCCCGGCTCTACTCAGGCTTTATCGGCTCCAAGCCTAGCTATGAAGATATGGTCTCCGACAAGAAGAGACTCATCATGGGCAAGCACATGGCCGGAGACATTGACAACCTCGCACACCTCCTGAAAGAGGTTTCAAGCAGAGACCGGTTCGGGAGTGATATTACCCTGTACGGCCTCAAGAGGGCCCTCGTCGAGGTCATGGCCCATTTTCCTGTCTACCGGACCTACATCAGCAAAGAGGAGACAACCGAAAACGATTCCTCGTCCATCAAACTCGCAGTGGACAAGGCGGTGCAAAGCAACCCGGGCCTGCTCAATGAGCTCCGGTTTATCGAGAGATTTCTCCTCCTCGAGTTCAGATGCTGCCCCACCGACGAGGAAAGGGGACGCTGGATCGACTTTGTCATGCGCTTCCAGCAATTCACCGGTCCTCTCATGGCCAAGGGTTTTGAGGATACCGCCTTTTACGTTTACAACAGGCTCCTGTCGCTCAATGAGGTGGGAGGGAGCCCGGACATCTTCGGGATCGATCTGGAGGAGTTTCATCGATTCAACCAGCGGCGGGTTCAAGACTGGCCGCACACGCTGAACGCAACCTCCACCCATGACACGAAACGGGGAGAGGACATCCGGGCCAGGCTCAATGTGTTAAGTGAGATGCCTGAAGACTGGGAGCGGAGCCTCAAGACATGGAACAGGCTGAACACGAAGCACAAGACGAAGAGAGGGGAGCTCCGGGTACCTGAGAGGAACGACGAGTATCCACTCTACCAGACGATCGTCGGCGCCTATCCATTTAGCGGCGGTGACTCCCCAGGGTTCAGGGATCGGATCAAGCAGTACATGGTGAAAGCCGTGCGCGAGGCCAAGGTTCACACTGCCTGGCTGAAGCCCGACCAGGAATACGAAGAGGGCTGCCTCTCCTTTGTTGACGAGATCCTGACTCCGTCGCCCCAGAACGGGTTCCTGGAACACTTCCTGCCTTTTCAGAGGAGGGTTGCATTCTACGGGATATTCAACTCCCTCTCCCAGACTCTCATCAAGATAACCTCACCCGGAGTGCCCGATTTCTATCAAGGAACCGAGCTATGGGACCTCAACCTGGTGGACCCGGACAACCGCCGTCCTGTGGACCGTGAGGAGAGATGGAGACTCCTTGCCGAGATCAAGGCGAGAGCCGCGGCCGACCAAGCGGCGCTCGTTAGGGAGCTCCTGCAGACCAGAGAAGACGGGAGAATCAAGCTTTTCTTGATCTTGATGGGTCTGAGGGCGAGGAACGATTACCGGGAGGTGTTCCTCAGCGGCCGCTACCGGCCGCTGGAGGTCTTAGGCAGCCATAGGGACCACTGCATCGCTTATGCGCGAGAGGCAGATGAGGTTCGGGCCGTGACCATCGCCCCCCGTTTCCTCGTCAGCCTCGTGCGAGAGGGCGACGACCCTCTTGGTATGGATATTTGGCAAGATACCCGGATTCCTTTGGAGAATGGGTTTCCCCACGCATGGCGAAACGCCCTCACCGGTGAAGTCCTCCACGCCCGCGACAGCCTGGTTGTGGGTGAGATGCTCCGGTCCTTTCCTGTCGCCCTGCTGGTGAAGGAGCCGTAGCGAGGCGGCCTGCGTGCCGCAGTCCATCCCTCCGGGTCGTGTACAGCCGCGCGTCCCCGGGGCGCGAACCTTGCGGCGTAGGGAAACGTACGCCTCAGCTGCGAGCCCCGTGGTTGCCCGGTGGCACGGCCATCTCCGCGATCTCTCGACGGCGTCTCGTGCATAATGCGGGTTAAGGGTCTCTACCGAACAGTTCCACGAAACCTGGCCCCCCATTACCTGCCTCTTGGTAGATTGTGCATTCCACAGCGCAGAACGGGTGAGGAGAGTGTTGTCAGGCAAGTTCAGCAGGGGGAGAGGAGGCGTACTTCTTGTGAGCCTTGATGAAATTGGTATAGAATTACAAGAAATACGAGGCTGAAGGATGATCGAGGTACCAAGAGAGATTTTGTGGGATTACGAGGAGGCGCCCGAGGATCTCCTGTGGCGGCTTCAGCGTCTGGCGGATTTCTTTCCTCTGTATGGCCGTGACCGTGAAACAGTCAGACTCCTTCATGCTCATCGGGATCGGCTCAAGCTGGATGAAGCGACAAGAGCCCTCATCGAGGCATACGGCGCCGCCTTGGAGCGAGTGACTTCATGGGCATAGCTGATAATCCCATTCTGACCGAGGAACAAAAAAGGCTCCTTCGGCATTTCAGCCGATCAGATCTGCGCCGATCCTTCTATCTCACAGGCGGTACCGCCCTCTCCGCCTTTTATTTATTTCACCGTGTCTCGGAAGATCTCGATTTTTTTTCAAGTGAACAGGCCGGTGTCGAGGACATCGTTGCTTTTCTGAAAACCCTGCCTGATATCGTTGAGATGCAGTACGAGCGCAAGTTCGATCGCAAGATC
>JAGFXI010000205.1 GCA_017861095.1 Deltaproteobacteria bacterium
CACGTTACCTGCGTGGACAAGGACGGGGCCAAGATTGATCTTCTGAAGCAGGGTGAGGTGCCGATTTTCGAGCCGGGGCTGAAGGAGCTCATCGGGAAGAACGTGAAGGAGGGACGGCTCACCTTTACTACGGACGCCGGGAGCGCCGTCCGGCAGGCACTCGTCGTCTTCATCGCCGTTGGAACCCCTTCATCTCCCGACGGCAGCGCCGATCTCAGCTACATCCGTGAAGTGGCGAGCACCATCGCCAGGAATCTCGACGGCTACAAAGTGGTTGTGACCAAGAGTACGGTTCCCGTCGGAACAGGACAGGTCATCGAGGAGATCATCCGCCGGGAGCGGAGCACGGAAGCTCCCTTTGACGTCGTATCCAATCCGGAGTTCTTGAGAGAGGGTTCGGCGATCGAGGACTTCATGCGGCCCAACCGGGTGGTGATTGGAGCCGGGAGCGAGCAGGCGGTCGCCATCATGAGGGATCTCTATCGACCGCTCTACCTCATCGAGACACCCTTTGTTATCACTGATGTGGCCACCTCGGAGATGATCAAGTATGCCTCCAATGCTTTCCTGGCCACCAAGGTCTCCTTCATCAACGAGATGGCCAACATCTGCGAACGGGTGGGCGCGGATGTGCATCAGGTGGCAAGGGGAATGGGACTCGATGGCCGGATCGGGCCGAAGTTCCTCCACCCGGGACCGGGTTTCGGTGGCTCGTGTTTCCCTAAGGATCTGATGGCCGTTGACAAGATCGCCGGCGAACACGGGTACAATTTTGAAATCGTCAAGGCGGTCATGCGGGTCAACAAGCGGCAGCGAGAGCTCATGGTGGAGAAAATCGTCAGGGCGGCGGGAGGCGTCTCGGGCAAGATCCTCGCTGTCCTCGGTCTCACCTTCAAACCCAACACCGATGATCTGAGGGAAGCTCCATCCATCCCGATCATACGAGGGTTGCAACGGCGCGGTGCCACCATCCGGGTGTTCGACCCGGCGGGAATGGGCGAGGCCCGGAAGATGCTGCGCCGGGTCGAGTACGCCGGGGACGCCTATGAGGCAGCCCGCGGCGCGCATGCTCTCATCATTGCCACCGAGTGGAACCAGTTCCGCAACCTGAACTGGGAGCGGATGAAGGAGTTTCTGCGGGAACCCGTGGTCGTGGACCTCAGAAACATCTACGATCCGGTGCGGATGAAAGCCATGGGGTTTCGGTATGCGTGCGTGGGGCGGAGGGGGAGCGCGGCGTAGCCCGCCCCAGGAGGGTGGATGAGCAGGCCCCGAGAGCCCAAGCCGGCGAAGCTCTTTGTTAGTGTGATATCGGCGGCACCTGAGCGGATCGCTCGGGTGCTCGTGGAACTCGCTGAGCGCTATGGGCCCATGGATTTTGTGAGTGCGGTTCTTCCTTTCGATTACACCGACTACTACTATCCCGAGATGGGGACGCCTCTGTGGCGACGCTTTGCAAGTTTTGTCTCCCTTATTAGTCAGGGGGGTCTGGTCCGGATCAAAGAGGAGACCAACGAGCTGGAGGGAAGGATGAGCGAGGGCGGGAGGCGGAGCGTCAACATCGATCCGGGTTACCTCCTCGCGGAGCGCTTGGTGCTCGCCACCGGCAAGAACTGCGCGCACCGGATTTACCTTGATCATGGGATCTACGCCGATCTCACCCTGGTCTTTCAGCAGAAGACATACCGGCCGTTGCCGTGGACGTACCCTGACTACGGGGATGAAAGGGTGCGCCGCTGGCTCGGGGTCCTGAGGCAGAAATACCTGCTGCAGCTCCGGGAAGCCGAGCGACTACCGGTTTGATTGGTAGCGGGGAGTAGGGAGGACCATTGCTTCACAGCATGACCGCGTTTGGGCGTGGCGAGGCGGAGGCCGACGGCTTTCGGTTCACCGTGGAGGTGCGTTCGGTGAACCACCGGTTCTGCGACATTCAGGTGAAGCTCGCACGAAGGTACAGCCAGTTCGAAGAGGAGATCCGGAAGCGGGTGGCTTCCTTCTTTTCCCGCGGGCGTATTGAGGTATCCGTAACGGCTGATGAGGCGCTGGAGAGGGCGGAGCACCTCGCCGTGGACCGCGAGCTCACCAAGACCTATGTCCGGTTGCTCCGAAGCCTCCAGGAGGAGCTGGGTCTGGGAGGAGATATCCGCCTGGAGGCGCTTCTCACCTTCCGGGACATCTTCACGGTCAGGGAGGACGAGGCGACTCGCGAGCGCGCCTGGGCGGTTCTCGCTGAGGCCCTCAACGACGCGGTGACGGCGTCTCTCCGGATGCGTGCGGAGGAAGGTGCTGCGATCGCCGCCGACTTCTCGCAACGACTCCAGCATCTTGACGAGCTGGTGGGCGAGATCGAGGCGCGAGCACCCGTCGTGACTCAGGAAGCCCGGGATCGGATCAGGGAGCGGATCCAGGTGCTTCTCGGGGATGTGCCCTTGGATGAAGCGCGGCTCGCCCAGGAGGCGGCCATTCTTGCCGATAAGAACGACATCACGGAGGAGCTGGTTCGCTTGCGGAGCCACCTGCAGCAGTTCCGCGATCAGTGCCAGGCCGACGGACCCCGCGGACGGCAGCTCGAATTTCTCTTGCAGGAGATCCACAGGGAGATCAATACGGTCGGATCCAAGGCCAACGATCTCGCCGTCGCCCAGCGGGTGATCCAGGCAAAGGCGGAGCTCGAGAGGGTCCGCGAGCAGGTGCAGAATGTGGAGTAACTGAAGCAGATGGGTGCGGCCAGGCTTTGGTTTGACGGCCGCTCGGCTTCATATCGAGCGCCGGCACGGGAGAATCATGGCCGGGGCGCGGTTAGGAGATTATGGTAGGAGCGGTGTGGTCCGCTGAAACCACGCGTGCGGGGAAGGTGGGATCTGTATGGATGGAAAGCTTCTCAACATCGGTTTCGGGAACACGGTGGTGGCGGATAGGGTCGTCGCCATCGTCTCACCGGGATCCGCGCCCATGAAGCGCCTCAAGGAGGACGCGAAGATGGCCAAGAAACTCATCGACGCGACTATGGGCCGTCGCACCCGGGCGATCATCATCACCGACAGCAACCACGTCATCCTCTCCGGAGTCCAGGCGGAAACCATTGCTCAGCGTTTCATGGCTGACTCCCTCAGCAAGGATGGCGATAGCAAGCCCAGGTAAATGGAATATCGCGGCCAACTTTTTGTGCTGTCCGGACCCTCGGGGGCTGGGAAATCGACCCTTCGGGAGCGAATTAGAAAGCGTGTTTCTGAGCTCTGGTATTCCGTTTCCTGCACCACCCGGGCGCCACGCGCCGGCGAAATCGACGGCGAGGACTATTCGTTTGTCTCAATGGATGCCTTTCTCGCCATGGTGAAGGCTAGGGGTTTCCTGGAGTGGGCGCAGGTCCACGGCCACTACTACGGAACGCCCCGGGAGCAGGTGGTCTCAAGCCTGGAGAACGGCCGAGACGTTCTCTTGGAAATCGACGTTCAGGGCGCCCGACAGGTGAAAATCCACCTGCCGCAGGCCTGCTTTATTTTTGTGCTGCCGCCCGATGTCGCGACCCTCAAGAAGCGCTTGCGCCGGCGGGGCACCGAAGATGACTCCGGAATGAAGATCCGTCTCGACCGGGCGACGCGGGAGATGGCAGAGGCGCCGTGGTACGACTACCTGGTCATCAATGACGACCTGGAGCGGGCGAGCGAGGAGCTCGCGGCCGTGATCAGGGCGAACCGCTGTCGCGCCGCCGCCGTCCTCCCCAGGGTGCTGGATCTGGTCCGGCCTCCACCTTTGTCATGAGCGACATCCTATACGGCATCCACCCGGTGCGCGAGGCGATCGCGGCTCGCGGGGATCGCGTCCGGGAGATCTGGGTGAGCCGGGGCAGCCACGGCCGTCCCCTCCGGGAGCTCACGGCGGAGGCACAGGCCCTTGGCATTCAGGTCCGTTTTCAGGATCGGGGCCGCCTCGATGCCAGGGCCGGAACAACGGCACACCAGGGAGTGGTGGCATTTCTTACCCCGTACGCCTTCGTGGATCTGGACGCCATTCTGACTGCGGCCCGGGGTGATGAATCTGCGTTGATACTGGTTCTGGACGGAATCCAGGACCCCCAGAACCTCGGCTCTCTGATCCGGACCGCCTATGTCTGTGGGGCCCACGGCGTGGTCATCCCCAAGGATCGCGCCGCTCGTCCCACGGCCGCTGTGGACAAGGCCTCCGCCGGCGCCCTGGAGCACACGAGGGTTGCCCAGGTAACCAACCTTACGCGGACGCTCGAGCTTTTCAAGGAACAGGGAATCTGGGTGGTAGGCCTGACCATGGAAGCGGAGCGACCGATCTTCGAAGTGGACCTCAGGCTTTCTACGGCCCTGGTGGTGGGTGGAGAGGCGAGCGGGATCAGGGCGCTGGTGAGGCGCTCCTGTGACTGGCTTGCGGCGATCCCTCAGCGTGGTCGGCTGAACTCGCTGAATGCGGCCACGGCCGGTGCCGTTGCCCTGTACGAGGCTTTACGGCAGCGACTCAGCCCGGATGTTTCATGAATCGATGTCGCGAGACCGCGAAGATGGGTGTGCCACCGGGCACCGACAGGGGCTCGAACCTGAGGCGTACTTTTTTTCAGTACGTCGCAAGGTGCGAGACCCGAGGACGCCCGGAAGGACGGCCATATCCGCGGTCGCAGTAGGCGATTCATGAAATATCGGGGCTAGGGCCGCGCCCCGAAAATTGCGGTTCCCACCCGGACGAGCGTGGCCCCTTCCTCGACTGCTGCCTCGAAATCCCCCGACATCCCCATGGAGAGC
>JAGFXI010000206.1 GCA_017861095.1 Deltaproteobacteria bacterium
TTCACGCAGCTGTAGCACTCCCAGCAGAACTCGGGCTCCTGGTTGTAGCCCTTCATCTTTTCCTTGTCCAGGATCATCAGGTCGTTGGGGCAGATGTACATGCAGGCGGTCTTATCCTGCCCCTTGCAACCGTCGCACTTCTCATCGATGACATAGCTTGGCATTGATTTCCCTCCTAGGTTTCTCTTCATCTAGAAATCGACCTGTTTCACTCCGTGAGCCCCGACAGCCCTGATGGGGCCCAAGAACCGATGGGCGCTCATCACCTCCCTTCAAGCCCGCATTACCGGCGAATCTTGCGGTTTGATCTCACTTCGAAGCCGACGGGAAGCCTTGCTCATATAAGGGGGCCGGCGGCCTCCTTGGCTGGCGCTCGTCGGCATGCTGCAGCTCCTTATCGCAGGCACCCACGTCTCCAGTGGGATCACCTTGCCAGGCTCTTTACGCGCTTCTGGCTGACGCAAGCGAGCTACTCGGATGGCCTTGCCACTCGGCGAACAAGTGCGTTGCCTCCTGGCCCGAACGTGTTTCCTGCCGCGGCGTGGTGAACGTAGCAGCCACCTATGCACGCCCGGGCTGGGCACGATACTCCCCCGCCTTGAAGAGAACGAAAAACCCCGTTCGCCCACAGGAGGTGTTCCGCACCTAGGCAGAGGCCTACATTTTGTTATTCAGAACTAGCCAGAGCTCTCTTCCCGAAATCCTCAGAGCCGACGACCCGCCCTCGCCGTCTCTGTTCAGGCTCAACAGTGGAATTGCCCTGCACATCCGGGGAAGATGAGAGCCTGCGGTGGATGGGGGTAACTTGTACTATCTTTAACAAAGTTGCGCGCAGTATAACGCCCTTGAGAGAAATCTTCAAGAACTTTTTTATTGCGCTTTCGGGGAGTAAAGTCAAGAGAAAAATTGCGGTCCTCCGTCCCTGTGATATAGTGACAGGAAGCCGAGAGGCGCGACCTCGGCCGCCGCGTGGGCTCGAAGCAACAGCCCTCTCAAACCGGAACCGAGAGGTCCATGGTGGTTCAGGGCCGTCATCGCTTTCCACTCCATGGGTGGCTTGGCCTCGCCGGTCTACTCGTTGCCGAGGCGCTCCTCCTGCTCCGTATCGAACTCGTGGGGCAGTGGTTCTTCGTCCTTGCCTGGTGGCCGTACATCCTTCTCGTTGACGCCCTTGTCTACCGCCGGAAAGGCACGTCGCTCCTCGCCGATCACCGGCGGGAATTTCTGTTTCTCCTCCCGTGGTCGATCTGCTTCTGGCTCACCTTCGAGCTCTTCAACCTGAGGCTCGGGAACTGGCACTACATCGCCGTGCCCGAGAGCCTTCCCCTTCGGTGGTCCGGGTATGCGGTGAGCTTCGCGACCGTACTCCCCGGCCTCTTCGAAACCACGCAACTCCTGGAGGCCTACGGGGTATTCCACTCAGCCGGCTCGCCCCGAATCTCCTCCTCGACGGGCTGGTTCGGTCCCTTTGTCGCCGTCGGCCTTGCCTTTTTCATCCTCCCCCTCGTCTGGCCGCGATACTTCTTTCCCGTGGTATGGGGATGCTTCACCTTCCTGCTCGAGCCCCTCAATTACCGGCTGGGCGGGCGCTCCCTCATGCGTCAGTGGCAAGAGGGAAGCCTCCGGATCTTCTATCTTCTCCTCGCCGCCGGCGCCGTCTGCGGCCTCCTTTGGGAGCTCTGGAACTTTTGGGCTGTGACCAAATGGATCTATACTGTCCCTTACGTGGGATTCTTAAAAATTTTCGAAATGCCCTTCCTCGGCTTCCTCGGCTTTCCCCCCTTTGCGGTCGAGTGCTACGTTATGATGAATACCATCTCTCTCCTTCGTGGGAATCGTAGTTGGGAAGACCCCAAGCCCGGGAAAGCGCAGGCCAGACCAGCCCGAACCGTCCTGGTCGCCCTTGTTCTCCTGGCGTATTCGCTCTTCGTCTTCCACCAGATCGACCTCCACACGGTGGCAACCTGGCGGCCGTGACTCCATCGTTTCCAGCCTTGGCTGTGTAGAACCGACCGACATTTTCTCGTTGACAAAGTGACAACCTTGTACTAACTGTAACAATTGTATTCCCGCCCTCATCATTATACTTGTCGTGATTCATAGCTGGTGGCACGGATGGACTAGCCGGAAATTTGCTGGACGGAGAAGAGTCCCTACCGCCTGGAGCGTCGCTTCGACCGCAGGATTTCTGGGGAAGGCTTGGCGAAGTCTCGCGCGCGACGTGGCTTGCAAAGGGCTACGGCCGAACTGACGCGGGGGAAACAGGTTCTGCCGGAAGACGCGTCGCCGCTCCTGCCGACGATAACTGCCATTCCAGGCACGGGCGCTTTTCACCTTTTTGGTGTGAGAACCGGAACTGGGACCATCTCCTTGCCCCCGATGGCGATGGCCTCATGACGAAAGCCACCACACCGGCTTCGTCGCCCCGGGGGGGTACATCTGACCAGAGCCGAAAGGGGGGATGGAACAACTGCTGCTCAGTATAAAGGGAGATGTGATACCGTACGGTGACTGACACTTTGTAATGGTAAGGAGACATTGTTAGAAAGGAAAATGCTATGGAACTGAAGATGACTTTGCCCCTTCCTCATGGCGGGAGGCTGGTTGACAGGGTGGTGACAAATCCGAGGGCCGGCAAGAAGATGGCCGCTTCCGCCGACGCCGTCTACGACATCAAGCCGACTCTCTATAACGGCATGCCGGTCAGAAACGTGTACCGGGAGATCATGTCCATCTGCTACGGCTTCTTCAGCCCCTGTGAAGGGTCCATGACCAAGGCGGAGCTCGAGCGAATCCTGAAGGAGAGACGGCTCCTGAGCAACTGGGTATTCCCCTACCCCATGCTCTTCGACATCTCCGAGGAGGACCTCAAGAAGCTGAAGGTGCAGGAAGGCGACAGACTTCTCCTCAGACTGAAGGGACAGCCCTTCGCCGTCCTCGATATCGAGGAGATCTACCAGATCGATCCCAAGGACCTGGCCACCAGGACCTTCGGCACCCCGCAGGCGAACCCCGAGGTGGTGAAGGTCGCCTTCGACAACAAGCACCCGGGATATAATATCTACTCTTCCTACAATCGGTGCGTCCTCGCCGGCAAGTACACCATCGTGAACGAGCCCAAGATGCGCTCGCCCTTCGATCGGTTCTGGTATCCCCCGGCCAAGGCGAGAGCGGAATTCCAGAGGAGGGGATGGAACACGGTCATCGCCCATCAGACCAGGAACGTGCCCCACGTGGGACACGAGGCCCTCATGCGGAATGCCGCCTACATCGGTGACATCAAGCCCTGCGACGGCATCATCGTGAACGCCATCGTCGGCGCCAAGCGGATCGGCGACTATCCCGACGAGACCATCGTGGAAGCCCACGAGATGGTGAACATCGCCGGGTACGTGAAGCCCTCGAGGCACCTGGTGACTATCCTCCTGTGGGACATGAGGTACGGCAACCCTCTCGAGTCGCTCCTCCACGCGGTGGCACGGCAGAACATGGGCGTTTCCTTCCACATGTGGGGCCGTGACCATGCCGCCCTGGGTCCCTACTACGACACCTATGCCGCCCAGATCCTCTGGGAGAATGGGGTACCGAGCTTCGGCTTCGACAAACCACCCTATGCCGTCGACTACGGGCTCCTCATGCGGCCGCAGAACATGGCCGAGTTCTGGTATTGCCCGAAGTGCACCGAGGTCACCTACAGCGAGAACTGCAACCACGATAAGGAGCGTCAGCGGTTCAGCGGCAGCTTTATCCGCAGCCTCCTCGCCGAAGGTGTCTTCCCGCCGGCGGTTATCATGCGCCCGGAGGTTTACAAGACGGTGGTGAAGTGGTGGAAGATCCTCGGCTACCCGTTCAACAACAAGAAGTACCTCGCAGAGCGGGAGAACGAACTGGAAATCGATTTGGCCGACATGAAGCTCTAGATAGGGGGACACGATGAACTACCTGGCCGTACTTTTGGATGCAAAGAGGCTTGCCGATATTCAAGGCACTGCGCTCGAGAAAAAGGTTACCGACATGTTCGGGGGCGCCATCAAGGCGCTCATCATGGAGATGCCGGAGGAGCAAACGAAGAAGGTCCTCTCGGCCTTCCCGGCGGCCCGATTGGACGCCAGATTCTTCCTGGAAGAGGTTCCCATCGCCGTGAAGAGAGCCATCTTCGAGGAGATCAAGCGCGCCAAGTCCATCGAGCCCAAGGTCATCGATGCGGTAATGGCTAGAGCCGACCAGCTCAAGGAAGCGGTGAAGAAGGAGTCTGAGTATCTGCCCGTTCCAGAGATCGATTAAGACTTGACCGGAGGAAAGCCACGGAGAGAGATGCCGCGAGGCATCTCTCTTTTTTTGGAGGGCTCGAGACTCGAAGATGCCCGGGTTTAGGCTGGGCAAAACGGGGCGGCGTGCAGGCAGGGTGGTCTGCGGCGCAAAGCGCATCCGGAGCCACTACCCTCCTTTGGGCAGAGAAAGGCTCCCCGGGCTTTCCACCACATCCACGCTCAAAGGTCCAGCCTCGGTCTCCATTATCAGTGCTGCGACTATGCGCCTTTGCAGAGCAGACCTCCCTGCCGCAAATCCCCCAATCGCGGCTGCCCGTTCGACGGAGCTCAGGGTCCCGAGCCTGTCGAGGGAGAAACCGCTCCCACTCTTCCTCCTTGACCTCCCCACGGAGAGCGGGAATACTTATGCGTTGAGAGGAAATCCGAAGACGATGGATCCCACGAGCTTCTACCTTCTCAGCCTCGGCTGTCCATCGATACCATCCTGGAGCTCGCCCAAGCCAAGGAGAAGGGGGCGTGCCGGCTCCTTGTGGTAACCGGCTGTCTGCCTCAACGCTACGGGAAGAAGCTCGCTGAGGCCATGCCGGAGGTGGATCTCTTCCTCGGCACCGGCACCTTTCACCGCCTGCCCTCGCTCCTCAACCGCCGCCAACCGGGAGACCCCCAAGAGATTCATCTTGAGCCGCCCCGCTTCCTCATGGACGCCGACACGCCGAGGGTGCTCTCTAGTCCCTTCTACAGCGCCTACCTCAAGGTCGCCGAGGGCTGCAGCAATCGGTGCGCCTTTTGCACGATTCCCACCATTCGGGGCCGCTACCGGAGCCGACCCATGGATGATCTCCTTCGGGAGGCCGACTGGCTCGCCGTGCAGGGCGTCCGGGAGCTCAATCTGGTGGCGCAGGACACCACCGCCTACGGTGAAGACCTGGGCCTCACGCCGCGCCTTGCCGACCTTCTGGATACCCTGGCGGGAACCGGGCTCTTTTCCTGGATCCGGGTTCTCTATGCCTATCCGCAGCGTATTACGGGGAGGCTCGTCGAGGTGATGGGGACCCATCGTTCCATCTGCCCCTACCTGGACATCCCCTTCCAGCATGCCTCAAAGCGGGTTCTCCAGGCTATGGGCCGCTCAGGATCTTCAGCCGAATTCATCCGGCTCGTGGAGTGGATCCGGGCAAAGCTTCCGGCCATTACCCTGCGCACGACCCTTATGGTG
>JAGFXI010000467.1 GCA_017861095.1 Deltaproteobacteria bacterium
TGCGCAGATTTCTTTTTCGTCTGGATAGGACGTGGATCTCCAATGCGCCTTACGCCTTGGGCCTTACGCCCTGCACCTTGCTGCACTCTGCCCTCTGCTCCATGCCCTATGCCTTCACGGGACACAGATTTACACCGATGCACACAGATTCTTCTCCTCTCTATCTCTGCCCGCTGCCCTCTGACTCCTGGCTCCTGAATTCTGACTTCCTCGGTCTTGCCTCCAACCTCCGACCTCTATCCTCCAACGAGGCGAAGCGTCTCGCCCTATGCTCTATGCCCCCCTTGTCCGCCGTAGCTTCAGCGAAGGCCGGATGCCCTCTGCCCTCCTGAAGTCTGACTCCTGGCTCCTGACTTCTTCCTCCTTGCACCTTACGCCTCGCGCCTTTGCCGACTCATTCCACCTCCGCCTCTTCTTTCGCGGCCTTTCCCACGATCACCTTATCTCCCGGCCGAATGGTCGCCTTCGGCTTCAGGCGATTCCACTCCAGGAGAGCGCCTAGCGGCACCTTGAACCGTGCGGCGATGCTCGTAAGGGTGTCGCCCTCTTTAACCACATAGATCTGTTTGTCTCTCGCTGTAAGCCACTCATCCACGAGGGCGCTAAACCGTTTCTGGAATTCGCCTGCCGCTCCCAAGGGAACGAGGAGCGTATGAGTTCCTACAGGAAGCCAGCTGCCGCGAATCTCGGGGTTCAGGTCCTTGATGACCTTGAAATAGGTCTTGGCTGCCTGGGCGACGATCCGAATCGGGGTGTCCCGAGAGCATTGCACCTCAACCCGATCGGTCAGCAGTGGAGGGTAGTAATCCTCCGGGGCGAGTTGGAACCCGTACCGTGCGGGATCGGAGAGGATGAGCTTGACGGTGAGGATCTTGAAGACAAAGGCCTGCGTCTCCAGTGGGAGATAGAGCTGGTAGTAATTATCCACGCCTTGCTCGAGGATGGCCGCCATGAGCCCATCCTCGCCCATGTTGTACGCAGCGACGGCAAGGGTCCATGAGCTGAAGATTCCATACAGGCTCTGGAGATACCGAACGGCCCCTCGCGTGGAGGCGAGGAGGCTGCGGCGCTCGTCGAGGCGATCGTTGATGACAAGGCCTTGCCTCTTGCCGGTTCCCTCCATGAATTGCCAGAAGCCTATGGCATTCTTTCGAGAACCGGCATGGGGCCGCAGGGCGCTCTCGACCACGGGGACGTACTTGAGATCCGGGGGAAGTCCGCTCTCCCTGAGCACAGCCTCCACTTCGGGAAGATAGCGAGTGGTGCGCTTCAACCAGAGGATAACCTGGCCCTGGTCTTGGAGAGCCAGGATGATCTCTTTCTCCAGGCGCTCCCGCACGTCCAGGATATCCAGTGGAACCGGCTCCCCGCAGAACTCGAGAGCGGGGGGCAGTTTCACATATGAGATAAGGCTTGGCCCAGGAGGGGCAGGGGGTTCCTGCGCCTGGATTCCCACGTCGCCTGACTCCCCGGTTTGGGCATTCGTCGCCTGCGCCTGGATCGTCGAGCAGATCGAAACCACCAGGGCCAGTACCGTTACTGAGAGCCATTTCGATTTCCTTGTCACCGTTACCGTTCTTGCCATTCGATCGCTCCGCTTGCTCTATCGCTTCGCCCGGTGGCGGTCGTTCAAATCGTTCAAGTCGCCCAACCGCGCACCACCGGCCCTCAGCCCCAGTTTTCAGCCTTCTGACTCCTGAATTCTGGCTTCCTTGCATCTTACGCCTTGCACCATTTACCCTTGAATAAACTGATCCCTAATGCCCGATCCCTGATCCCTGCACATACTTTTCAACCGCTGAAGCTCCTCTAGACCAAAGCCCGGGCTACGGCACGGGAGGATGGAGTTATTGTAGAGGGGCTCCGCTGCCAGGTCAAAGGGCGAAGATCGTACCGCCTCCGCCCATAGGGCTGTTCCAGAAATGGGAGAAAACTCGGCCAGATAGGGCCGCGCGCCCTCAGCAACCCGCCCAGGAGGAGAAGTCCAAGCGGTTTCCCCCACAGGTCATGGGCGGCAAAGTCGAAGATCCAGGGATTTATGAGAAGGAGGTGGAGGTTTGTCTTCGGCATGGATCTGACTTTAACAGGTCTCCGGCGTTCCCGGGAAGGGGCTCGATGGCCGCGCGGGACCACGCCGAGGCCAGGGGCCATGCCGGCCCCCGCCTTCGCTGAACTACGGCGCGTCAAAGCCACCAATCGGGCAAAAGCATGATACACTCTACGCTCGCTGCGGACTTGCCCGCCTGGCGGGCTCTGTGAAAGAACGTAAACATGACTCGACGAGCGAGGTGAGCTTCCATGGAAGGATATCGGGTGGTCTTCGAACACGAAATCCTGTTTCGGGATCTGGACGGACGCCAGGAGGATCAATTTCATCCTCGCGGAAATTACCTGCCGCTACCATAGCCCTGCTCATTTGGGTGAGACCTTGAGAGTGGGGATCAGGGTCGCCGGCCTTGGGAACAAGAGCTTCCGGTTCGAATACCGCATGGAGGACAAGGCAAGCGGCCGTCTCGTGGTGGAGGGGAGATCGGTGCAGGTCATGTACGATTATGAGAGTCAGCAGTCCATCCCCTTGGACGATGCGACCAGAAAGGCCATGGCGACCGTGGAGGGGTTGCCCCTGGCCCGACTTCTAGAGTTCACCGGCAAGGGCTAGATAATACCGAGGGCACGGAATGGTTTAGGGTCGATCTTGCTGCAACAACCGCCCGCTTCGTCCGAGCGAGACCTCTACGACTCTTCCGTACTGCCTTTCTTCTCCCTGGATCGGTCCCCGATCCGGCAACTGTCAGCCATTCAGGTCGAGATTCCCAGTTTGGGGAACACCCACCGATTCAGGATAATCCAGACGACAATGAGAATGATGAAGAGCCAGAGGTTTTCCATGATACCTCCCAACCGGGGATTTTCTGGCGGCCAAGTCGATGTCTGCCACGCTTTTCCTTGACAATTTAATTATAATATCGCTAAAGTTCGCTAACAGGCAACTACCCTTTTCGGGAGCACGTGGATCCATGAATATCCGTAAGTATCTTGGTCTTGAGCGTCGACGGTTCACTCGCCATCCAGCATCCGTTGAAGTGGAATTTCACGTGTGGGACGCCGTCGCCGAGCAGCCGCGCACGGGGAAGGTGCGCGGGCGCCTTACCGATATCTCCCTCAACGGGGCCTGCCTTCAGACCAACCATACCCTGATTGAAGGGCATCACCTGCTCCTCGACAACGACCTGGAGGGCAACACGCCCTTGGTGTTGAGCCTCCCGGCGGAGGGCGAAGGGGCGGCTTGGACCCTCCAGGCCCAGGTGATTTGGTACAATCGTGGCGCCGCTGAGCGAAAGTACCAGTTCGATGTGGGCTTGCAGTTCGTCACGCTCACTGCGGAGCAGCGGCAGCACCTGGAGGCCCTTTGCAAATCCCCGGCCTCTCCGTGATGCCGTCTCCTGTGCCCTCAAACCACGTATCCGCCTTAAGACAAGCCTGCTCATGATATTGTCGGCTCGGTCCGCTGGATCCAACCGGATCTGGGGCTAGAGTGGAACGAGCCGTTGCCGTCACAAGACCAAGAGATCTAATGTCAGCCGCCCATGCGAAGGGAGCGGGTTGGATCACATGTGGCAAGGAGCTTGCAAGTCGGGTCTTGAACCCTCAGCACCCGCTTCAGTGTGCAGTGCCAGGTGGCTGCAAGAGGTTCTCTCTGCATGGGACGTGGCGAAAGCATCTAGGCGTTCACAGGGGGAGAAGAGTATGGGTATCGAAGGTGACGGACGGCGATAT
>JAGFXI010000031.1 GCA_017861095.1 Deltaproteobacteria bacterium
GATCGGATGTTGGCGGCGGCACGGGCCGGGATCCCCACCGTGCTCGTCCCCGGCTGTGTAGACATGTGTAACTTCTGGGCACTCAGCACCGTCCCCGAGAAGTACCGCAACAGGAACCTTTACCAGTGGAACCCCAACGTCACCCTCATGCGGACCAATGTCGAAGAGAACCGCATCATGGGGAAGATGATCGCCAAAGCGGCCAATGAAGCCAAGGGGCCGGTAGCAATCCTTCTGCCTCTGAAAGGGGTGTCCATGCTCGACAGCCCAGGCAACGCTTACTGGGATCCCGCGGCCGACCGGGCCTGCTATGACGCGATCAAGACCAATGTCAAGCCGGGTATTCCGGTGATCGAGCTGGACAACAACATCAACGACCCTGAGTTCGCTGCCAAAGCGGCTGAGACCTTGCTCGGTATGCTGGGGAGGTAACCCGGAGAAAGGAGAATCTCTATGGCTATTCCTCGCGAGGAGATGCTGCGCCGACTACGCGCCCAGGTCGCTACGGGTAAGCCCATCGTCGGCTGCGGCGCCGGGACCGGGATCAGCGCCAAGTGCGCTGAGGCCGGCGGCGCCGACCTCATCATCATCTACAACTCGGGCCGCTACCGCATGGCGGGCCGTGGCTCTCTTGCCGGCCTCATGCCCTACGGCGACGCCAACGGCATTGTCGTGGAGATGGCCGCCGAGGTCCTACCTGTGGTCAAGAACACGCCGGTCCTGGCGGGCGTTTGCGGCACCGATCCCTTCCGTCTCTTCCCCGTATTCCTCAGGCAGCTCAAAGAGATCGGCTTTTCCGGGGTCCAGAACTTCCCCACAGTCGGGCTCATCGACGGGAACTTCCGGGCCAATCTGGAGGGGACCGGCATGGGCTATGATAAAGAGGTGGAGATGATCCGGGTCGCCCACCAGCTCGACATGTTCACCTCGCCGTACGTGTTCGACCCGGACCAGGCAAAGGCCATGGCCGAGGCCGGGGCCGACCAGCTTGTGGCCCACGTGGGGCTCACCACCTCGGGCTCCATCGGCGCCGCCGTCGCTCTCACCCTTGACGATGCCATCAGTCTCGTCATGAAGATCGCCGAGGGGGGCAAGAAGATCAGGAAGGACCTCCTGGTTATTTGCCACGGCGGTCCCTTTGATGAACCGCAGAATGTGGGGACGGCATTGAAACGGATGCCCGGTATCGCTGGATTCTTCGGCGCCTCCAGCATCGAGCGCCTGCCCACCGAGCGGGGAATCACTGGCCAGGTCAAGGACTTCAAGAAGCTGAAGCTGGCGTGAAACCTGTCGCCTTCAAAAAGATGGCCCGGAATCCTCGGAGCCGCCGACCTGGAGCCGGTCTGGCCCGGGCCCTCTCGAAGCTGGGCCTCTGCTCCCGCAGCCGGGCGAAAGCCCTGGTCCTCGAGGGGCGGGTTCAGGTGAACGGGACTGTCTGCCGCGAGCCCGGAACACCCGTCGACCTCGAGCGCGACCGCCTCCAGGTGGACGCCTGCCGCCTCGATGGGACGGAGAAGATCTATCTCATGCTCAACAAGCCCCGCGGACTGGTCACGACCGCAGCCGACGAGAAAGGGCGGCCCACCGTCTACCACTGTCTCGCCGAGGCTGATCTGCCCTGGCTTGCGCCCGCGGGGCGACTCGACAAGGCAAGCGAGGGACTGCTCCTCCTCAGCAACGACACGAAGTGGGCGGCACGGATCCTCGCACCGGAGAACCACCTTGAGAAAACCTATCACGTTCAGGTGGGCTGCCTCGCGGATGCATCACTGCGGCAACGGCTGTTAGACGGCGTTCTTACCGACCGGGGCGACTTCTTGGCAGCCAGGGAGGTGCGCGCTCTCCGCCAGGGGGAAAGGAACAGCTGGATCGAGGTGGTCCTCGACGAGGGAAAGAACCGGCACATCCGCCGGCTCTTGGAAGCGCTGGAAGTGAAGGTGCTCCGCCTCGTGCGGGTGGCGATCGGGCCCCTGCGTCTCGGGAAGCTGGCGAAGGGCGAGTACCGACACCTCACCGACGAGGAGCGGAAAGCGCTGGCCCGCATTATGCCGGAGACGCCGTAGGGAGATCGTGGAGCTGGCCGTGGAACGCCGGAGGGATCCGGCCGCCGTGGGGCTATTTGAGGGCAAACTTCACCCGACTTCCGCTCCCCTTTTCGCCCCCTTCACCTGCCTCTATTTTCGGGGAGACGAGAAAGACGCGGTCCGCCGACACCTGCGCCGTATTGATCAGGTACTCCTGCGCCGCCGCCGCCCGCTCGTTCGCGAGCTGGAGCAGGTCCTCATCCGTGATCTCCGTGTTGGTTATGATGAGTTTTTCCATCTCCGGCACGGGGAGTTCTTTGACCAGGCCGATGACGTTTCGGGGTT
Organism: Deltaproteobacteria bacterium; assembly: GCA_017861095.1. Taxonomy (GTDB): domain Bacteria; phylum Desulfobacterota; class Syntrophobacteria; order BM002; family BM002; genus JAGFXI01. The sequence continues at coordinate 2,370 of JAGFXI010000031.1, forward strand.
TCGGGAACTTCGCCTCCTTGTATGCCCGGGTCAGGTACTGCTCGTACTCGGAGGGCTCGACCGTCACCTTATCGAAGGAAGGGGCCGATTCGCCCTTCTTGACCAGATCCTTCACCTTCTGCGCCTTCACCGCCCGCTCCAGCAAGTAGCGCTTGAGCCCTTCGCGGTCCGCCACCGGATCGGCGCGGCCGCTGATATCCAGGGTCAACCCCGGCCTGCCGTTGAGGGCCTTTCCGATCTTGCTCAGCTTGTCTATGGCGGCGTCATCCAGGGCGGCCAGCCCGGGTTGAAAATCCACGTAGCTCAGCTCTTCCCCGCCGCCGAAGGCTGCGCCCAGCAGGGCGAAGGGGGAGGTCGCCGCCTTGGCGATAAGGTTGAGGAGAACCTGAAGGATCACGCGGCCCACGCTGAACTCCGGATCATCGAGGGAGCCGCCGATGGGGAGGTTGAGATCGATCACCCCGTTTCGGTCCTTGAGCAAGGCTACGGCGAGAAGCACCGGGAGCTTGGTCGCCGTGGGGCTTTCCACCTTTTCCCCAAACGTGAGCTGGTCGAGGATGAGCTGGTTGTCAGCCTTGAGCTTCCGGTTTGCGATCTTGTAGTCCACGTTGAAGGAAAGTCCTTGGAGTACGACCCTGCCGATGGCGATGGAGGCGGGCTCTGCGGTCGGGGAGCCCGAGGTGGGCTGTTTTTTAGCCGGCGCCGCCGCAGGGCTCTCCCCAGCCCCGGCCCCGGCGCCGCCACCGGGGGCGGGTGGAGCCTCGCCGCCGGCAAGCATTTCTCGCAGGTTCAGTGTACCGTTCGGGTACACGATGAGCCGGGAATAGAAATCGGAGAGGGCCACCTCGTTGATCGCCAGTCGGAGTGGATTCACGTCTGCCTGGATGCCGCCCACGAAGAGCGACTTCCACTTCAGGAACTCCTCCGAGGTCGCCCGGTCCAGCGACGAGAAGTTTCCGAGGTTGGTCTGGCCGGCAAAGGAGATCTGGGGAGGTCCCTCAGCCATCTCCCTCACTCCGAGCCTGCCCTTGAGCCGGAGTTCGCCGCTGCTTACTAGGATCTTCAGTTTTCCACCACAACCTGGACGGGCTCGGCCTGCACCTTAACCAGGTCGGCGGGAGTCTCATCGGCAAAGCTCACGGCGTAACGGTCCACCGTCACCTTCTTCACCGTGAAGGTCCAGGGCCTTGTCTCTTCTGCTCGAGGTGTCTCTTCCGCCTTGGAGCCTGGCGGAGCAACGAGCTTGGTGAGATCGATGCTCCCGTCCTTTTCCCGCTTGACGGCGATGGCGCCGTTCTTGGCCAGAAACTCCTCCACCACAACCGTCCGTTTCCCGAGATCAACCTCGCCATTCTTCACCGCGATCTCCGGGATCCTGACGAAATCGGTCCCTTCTCCTTGCTTCCGGAGCTGCAGCGAGCTGACGGAACTCTGGAGCCCCGAGATCGTTGCCCCCAAACCATCCGGAGTCTTTGCCAGGCTGTAGCGGGTCGAGAGGTTGAAAAGACCCTCCTTCACCTCGAAGAGGATGAAGGGATAATAGTACGGAGCGTAGGCGGGGATGCGGAAGTTGCTCAGCTCCACCGTTCCCTCCGCCGAGAGCGGCTCCACGAGCACCGTGCCCGCGTGGCTGAAGCTCTCGCCGGCGGAGGTCCTGAAATCCAGGGCAACGGCGGCGGGCTTGGTCTGGGGGAAGGAGAACCTGGAGATCGTCAGATTCAGCACCTCGATGTCGGTTCGAAAGGGCTTATCCGGCATCTCATCGCTCACCCGGATCGTGGCGCCGGCGACCTTGAGCTCGGTGAGCTCGAGGTTGAAGTCGCCCTTCTTGCCGGAGCCTGCGGCCTCCTTCCCGTCGGATGCGCCTTTCTTCGCCTCGCCTTCGACACCCACGGAGAGGAGATTGATCTTGCCGGCGCGGTCGCGTCGCACCTGGAGTTCCGGATCCTGGACGAGCACGTGGCCGATGTGAAACCTCTGGGCGAAGACCTCCGCGGCATCCACCCTCACTGCAACCAAGGGTAGCGTCACGAGGGGGCGATCGTCGAGCTCGGTGACGGCAAATTTCTCGAGGGTCACCCTGCCTGAGAGGGTGAGAGTCGGCGGCCTGTCCTTCTGCCGCATGAAGGAAGCGGTTACCTTCGTATCCAGGAGACCGGACGGGATCTTGAAGCTGAGCTTGGCCGGGACATACGCGAGGAAGCGCGGGATGTCAAGGTGGTCGATATCGATCTCGACAGTGCTCTCCAGGGAATCCCGGAAGGGCTTGGTCTTGCCGGCGAGGACAACGGGGCTGCCGTCAACCACGGCACGAAAGCTCGGTTCGATGTAGAGATCCGCGGCATAGGGAAGATTCGATAGGAAGGGCACGGCCACGTTGATTTCCCTCACCTCGTGGCGAGCGGCTGCGAGATGATCGTCGAAATCCACCTGCCCGTCGAAAATCTGGATATTGTTCAGGGAAAACCGGGGCGGCGCGCCCTTGGCCGCCGGCTCCGGCGGCTCGGGCGACGGCTGCTCGATCAAATCGGAGAAGTTGTAGCTCCCGTCCTGGTTTCGAAAGATCTTGACCTTGGGCGCCTGGAGTCGAACCTCCCGGAGCACCGGCGCACGCCTGAAGATTGAGGCCAGCTGAAAATCAACGAGGAGCTCGTCGAAGCCCACGAAGAGGTTGGTACTCTCTTTCTCCTTGACGCCGAAACCATTAACCCGGAGAGCCAGCGTGAAGGGATTGAACCTGATACTCTCGATGCTCACCTCGCGGTGAAGAGCCTTCGGGAGCTCCTGTAATGCCACATGCCTTGCTACCGGCGGGAGTACAAGGAAGCCGACTATGGCGTAAAGGCCGATTATGCCGGCAGCCCACCACCCAACCTTCCTCGTGACCGGCTTCTTGAGAGTAGAGACCATACGGGCCGGCGATATGCTCCTCAACGTTTCCAAGAGCCTCACAAAGATCCCCTGCCTTTCTCCGGAAGCCGTGCACTATTCAGTGGTAGGCCTGCTTTAGGTCCCACCGGCTCAAATTGACCCCGACGGCGAAAACCGCTGATTAAGGATAGTCCTGGTGGAGAAAAATCGCAACCCGTCGGCAGGCATAGGAGAATTGAGGGGGAGGACCAGAACTGAAGAGCTCCAAAAAAAGCCCTTTTCTTTTCCCTGTGAATAAGCTAAAAAGCATCTGCTTTTCGCCATGAGGGCAGAATCTCGGGCGCATCCTACCCTTTGAAAGCGGCAGACCATGAGCCTTTCTAAGGACAGCAAGAACAAATTTCGTAAGATGCTGGTCGACCTGCGGCAGCAAGTGCTGGACCAGGTGAAGGACAAGTTCGAGTCCACCCGGGAAGGCAGCGAGCTGGGCGATCTGGGAGACAACGCCACCAGAGACCTCGCCGCAGAATACGCCTACCTATTCAGCGACCGTCTGAGAAAAAGGCTTCTCTTGATCGACGAAGCCCTCGAGGCGCTGACTCGAGGCGACTACGGTCTCTGCGAGGACTGTAACGAGAGGATCAACGAGAAACGGCTCATGCTCATGCCCTTCACCCGTTGGTGTGTCCGCTGTCAATCGAAACGGGAGAAGGAGGCGAAGATGCGTGGCGAATCCATGCTGACGACCGAACTCCGCGAGTTCTCCTACCCTCGTGGAGAGGAGGATGAGGAAAGTTAACCTGCATTATGCACGAGACGCGGTAGCGAGATCGTGGAAATGGTTCGGCATAATGCGTGTTAAGAGTCGGCCCCGATGAGCCTGCGCCGGTCGCTGCCTGGGGCATCCTGCGACCGCGGGGGTGGGGTCAGGTGGCGGGAACCTTCTATGTCATTGCCGGCGACCCGAGGGGGGATCGCCCTTTTCTCCCTCAAGAATCTTCTTCACCCGCCGGTGCTCCGCTCGGGCCTTCGCCAGCTCTCGTTCCAACGTGTCGCGCCTTTCACCGGGCGGCTCCGCCTGGAAGGTCCGCTCCACATCCTCCACGTGCTTCTTGAGCTGATAGAGGGTCCTCGCGATCTCGCGGATGGACATCTGCTCGACTCACCGGTTCTCAATTCTCGGGCCCGTTCCCTGCTATCCCCCCGTAAGGCGTACCAGGTCGCCGGCCCTGAACTCGACCTCAGGATCCCGGAGGAGCACCTGCCCGAGGGAGAGGCGGGCAAAGACCTCAACGATCTTGCCGCGGGCAAACTCCACCTCTCTTACCTCCGTGATCTTCCCGGAGTGGACATCCCGTCGCACCTCGGTCCGATAGATCATGAAGCTATCATCCAGACGCTGCCGGGCCTCCCTGCCGCCGTCGAGGTACAGAAGCCCATCAGCCCTCACACCCAGCACCAGCGTCGGCAGGTCTTCCTTCTGAAGGTCAGGCGTAAAGGCGATTTGCAGGTCACCGCCGTAGTACCGGTAGGTTGGATCACCAGGCTGACAGGCGTACGCTCGACGGTAAGCGGCATAGGCCTCCATGAGCCGCCCGCTCCGCTCGTAGACCACCCCCAGGTTGCCGTGGACCGCGGCCGCGTCGGGAACGAGGAGGGCGGCCTCCTCGAAGGAGCGCTCCGCCCTCTTCCAATCATCCTGCGCGGCCGCTTCAATGCCCGCCCGGACAAGTTCTACCGCCTTCGGGTCCTTGTAGAAAGGGATGGCCCTGAGCATCCGCTCTGCAGTGGCCTCGCGGGGCGTCAGGGTTTGGACCAGCTCCTGGACCATGGAGCGCTGCAGCTCCACAACCAGCGCGTCGGCGTCTACCGGTGAACCGGGAAGGGTCCGGCGCTGGAGATGGCGGGAAATCTCATCTTCCCAGAGAGTTGCGCCGGTTTCGCCCTCAACGAGGCGCACCTTCCAGGTGAGGCCGTAACTCGACCTGGTGATCTGCGTCTGAACCGACTGGGCGGGACCCCGTGGCTGGAGACGGGGGTAGGTGGTATCGCCGATCGTCGGGTTCTCCCGGAGAGTGACCCAGGCGAGCGTTTGGGGATCATCGTCGCCGAAGTCGGGATAGACCGTCAACGCGGTTGTGTCACGAGAGACCTGCACCGAATACTCGGTGATCTCCCCGACGAGGAGCACCTGAACCTCGGCAATCTTGGCCAAACGACGGAGGGAGTCGGGATCCTGAGGGACGTCCTTGGTCCCCGGGATCAGGAGGGCCGACGGCGGCTCACGGTTCAGCTTCCGCACCAGATCGTCGGCAAGCCGGGCTCCCACATTCCGCTCGGGGCTTCGAAAGGGTACCACTCCGATGGATCGGAACCTGAGGATGTTCACCTCCGGCGCCTTCACGACCTTGACGCTTACGAACCGGCCCATGAGAGGTGTACCGCAGGCGACGAGCGCCATGCCAACAAGAGCGAAAACGCCCCAGCGCACTCTCGGCCTTCGGCAATCCATCAAACCATCTCCTCAGGGAAAGGACCTTCCCGGGCGGGTCTCCGGGTGCAAACGTCTCAAGACCCGTCGGAACCCGCCTCCGTGGAGCCAACCAGCATTTACGGCTTCATGCCCGGTCGGTCATAGGCCCGCCCCGCCGGCCCCCTGCCCTCGTCGACCGTCACCGCCCCGTCGTCACTTCCGCGCGACTTTCCGGAGCATCTTCATGGCGAATTCCGTCTCGAGCACGGGGATTAGCTCGGCGAATCCAAGATCAGTCCAGTCGTAGAAGAGGGCGGCCACATGGGCCACATCGTCCGCCTCAAAGAGTCGGAAAACCCGGTGACCGGAGATGTCGTACCACTCTCCCTTCACCTCCACGCCCTTGGGCGCAGCCGGACTCTTCATCCGTCGCTGGATGACCTGGTCCCGATCCTGTGGGTCATACGTGAAGATAGCCATGAACAGCATGAGATCCCCTCCTTGTCTGTTTGACTCGAGTGGCTCCACCGGCGTGCCCGACTTCGGCACAGTTGTCAAGAAATCCTCTTCCTGCTCACGGAGGAGACTCCCCCGCAACACCGCGCTCTGCGAAGGCAGGGTGGTCTGCGGCGCAAAGCGCATCCGGAGCCTCTACCTTCCTTCGCCGACCGAAAAGCCTCCCAAGTTTTCCACCAGAACCCCGCCGAAAGGCCCGGCCTCGCTCTCCAATATTCAATGGCGCGACCATGCCTCGGCGTGGCGTCCTTGGCGAGGAGTGCCCCTGCCGTAGCCCATTCCATCGCGGCTGAAAACCGCTCCCACAAGGCTCTTCCCGGTGCGGTAGGGAGAGAGTGGCCTGTGAGGCGGACCGCATCCAGAGCCACTACTCCGGCACCGGCGAAGCTCCTCACGAGCCAGGCGCGCCCCCCCGCGGGGCGACCAATCGCGCCCCCAGGGCGTAGGCCTCTTGCAGCGTTTCCAGACGCTCCCGGATCGCCCCCTTCTCATCCGCCCCCCGCACCAGGAGTTCGTCGCTATACACAACGTCAATGGCGTCAAAGAAGTACCTCATGGTAAGGCGAACACCGTCAAAAAGCTTTTTCCCGCGCGTGGCGGCCACGGAGATGAACGCCCCACGACGATCGGGGACGGCAGAAATCGGCAATTTTAGGACATACTTCTTCACCCACAGAGACTGGCACCGATCGATCATCGCCTTGGTTAGAGCGGAGACGCTGTAGAAAAAGATCGGGGAGGCAATGATCAGCCGCTGGGCTTCCGTGATCTTACCAAAAAGCGGTTGCATGTCGTCTTGAATCGCGCAGATGCCTGCCTTGGCACAGTGATAGATTTCCAGACAAGGTCTGATCTTGAGATCGCGGAGTACTACCTTCTCGCATGCACCGCCATGGTCATGAGCGCCGCGAATAGCCTCATCCAGCAGAATTTCCGTATTCCCGCCCCGCCGAGGACTCCCAAGGATGGCAAGAACTTCCATCGCCTTCTCCTCAGTCCCACCACATAGCGCCGCGCTATCATGTTTCATACCACGGAGCCTGGAGAAAAGCATCAAAGAACTTTCTCCCGCCGGAGAAGCCTGCTATAATTCCGCCGTCTGCTCCTGGGCCAGCGTGGAGGATTGGTGACCATGGCGGTAATCAAGCTGATCTTGACGGCAACGGACGTAAGCGGCTGCCGGATTTTCGTGAGCGGTGAGCAGTTGACCGTCGATTACCCGCGGATCGTGCTTGAGGAGTCCGACAAGGCATGTGTCACCGCCATTGCCCAGTTGCACCCGTATATCTTTCCCCTGTCACGAGGGGTCGCCTTCGCCACCTTGCAGACAGGGCAAGATACGGCGACTCTCCGCTGCTGTTGCTCCCAGGGTAGTGTTTTGTTCAAGGTGGAGAAAAAGTTCCGTCGGCTCCTCGTGTCGGGTGAAATACAGAAGCATTTAGATCGCCTCAAGCTCGATATCACCCAGCTTCAGGCCGTGCCCATCTTTTCTCCGCTGCCGATTCCGTCACTCGAAAAGATTATTCCGCTCCTTCAGCTTCGTCCCGTAAAGACGGGAACAGACGTCATCCGTCAGGGTGATGTGGGCCAGTCCCTCTTCATCATCACCAAGGGCGACGTGCTGGTGGTGCGAGAAGGTGGGCAGCAGGGCGAAGAGGTCCTCGCCACCCTCTCTGAGGGCGAGTGTTTCGGCGAGATGTCCCTCATCTCGGGGGAGCCGGTCTCGGCCACTATCAGGGCCAAGGGCCCCACGACCCTTCTCGTTCTGAGCAAGGAGGACTTCACTCCCTTGCTCCTGGACAAACCCTCCCTCAATCTTTACTTCACGAAACTGCTCACCCAGCGCCTGCAGCAGACGAACAGTAGAATCATGGACATGCTGGATCGAGGGATACAGGGTAACCTGCGAACCTTCAGTATCCCCGAACTCATTCAGACCCTGGCGCTCAATCGGCGTACGGGCACCCTGGCAATCATGGATAAGCATGCCAGGGCTGAAGTTCACTTTCAGACAGGCTCCGTCACCGAGGTGGCCCTGGAGAACCTCGAAGGTGAAGAGGCCTTTTATCGGCTTCTGGAGTGGGAGGAGGGACAGTTCCAGTTTCAGCCTGGGGAAATCGTGCTCACCGCCAGGAATATCACTAAAGATACCATGCAACTCCTCATGGAAGGGCTGCGCCGCCTAGACGAAGAGCGAAGCGGCGTTCCTTCGGGACGGCCTCCTGGCTAGCCCGCACAGTCCCTCCGACCATTCGCCTGAACCCTCATCGCCCCGCGAGCACTCGGCACCCAACCCAGGTTCCAACTCCTGGTGCGACCAGGAGCCGCGATCTGGACGAGAGGCGGACGGAGGAGGAAATATGAACGATAGAAATCTCAAGCTCATCGGCGAGCGTCTCGAGCGCTTCAGAGAGATCCGGGGGCTGAGCCGAACAGTAGTGGCACAGAGACTCGGGATCGCAAGCGAAGAATTGGCGGATCTCGAAGCCGGGAGAAAGTCTCTCCGCCGGGAATGGATCGAGACCCTGCGCGACGCCTTCGCCCTTGATCCTGCATGGCTCCTCGGCGGCAGAACCCTGGAAGACCTCTGATGCGAGGGAACGTCGTGAAACCATGGCGCAGCGCTCGGACCGCGGCGGTCCTTGCCCTCGTCCTCGCCCTCTGTTGGCTCACCTCGGCCGGGGCTGAACCCTCGGTTCGAACCGAGCTCGTCCGCATCAAGGCCGAGGACGGCATCTCCCTCACCGGTCTGCTGTACCGGCCCGACCAGGCGGAAATCCGGGCCGGAGTGGTAATGGTCCACGGCTACGGGGGGAACTTCTATACGGATGTCATGTCCTTTCTCCCACAGGCGCTTGCCGCCCGCGGCATAGCCGCGCTAGCAATCAACATGCGCGACCACGACCTCGGGCCGAAGCGGGACCGTTTCGAGGAGAGTCGGCTGGACATCGCCGCGGCAGTGAATCACATGGCCTTACGGGGCATTCGCCCCCTCTTTCTCTACGGCCACAGCATGGGTACCAACCGCGTGCTTTACTACCTGGCGGCCACGGCCGACTCCCGAGTCGCCGGCCTAGTCCTCACCGGGCCGCCGGGCAATCTCTTCGAGTGGAACGTGAGGGTCTTCGGACGGGAAGCCGCATCCCGGGTCCTCCTCGAGGCTCAAGACCTCGTAGCCGCCGGCCGGGGGGACCAGTGGATGGTCGTCGACCTTGGACCTCTGGGGAAAGCCTTATACACTGCAAACCATGTGGTGAGCCTCAGGGGGCCCCTGAGCCTTTCTGATCCCTTCAGGAACATTGCCCAGGTCACAAGACCCATCCTTATCGTCCACGGTCTTGCCGACCGGTTGGCCGACCCGGCGGTGGCAGATGAGCTCCGTCGGAACGCCCCTGCCGCCGAACTGGTCACGGTTATCCTGATTCCCGGTGCAGAGCACTCCTTTCGTGACCACGAAAAATCCCTGGAGGAGGCGGTCTACACCTGGCTGCTTCGCCGCCTGTCACCGTAGCCAGCTTTCTCCATACAACCCGCATCATGCACGGCCCATTAGCACGCGGACGCAACATTGCTGTTGGCCTTCCCCACCCGAGACGAACCGTCCGTCTCTGAACGGCGGTCGCTGGTGGACGGGAGGCAGGCGGTGGTGTAGGATACGCGGACGATTCTTCTTGGGGAGTATAGGAGACGTTACCTTCCCAGGAACTTGACGTCTCGCAGGAACCGCTCGCCAGAGAGGGGCTTGATAGTCTGCCGCTTAATGGCTAGCCTTCACCACGGCGATGGGGTTATCACGAGCGAGAAGGAGGAGATTCCCATGGCGAAAAGATTGGTTGTGGTCGGCGGGGGAGCCGGCGGGCCGAGCGCTGCAGCCAGGGCAAAGCGTGACGCGGCCGATCTGGAGGTGACCATCCTTGAAGCGGGTGAGCATGTCTCCTTTGCAGCCTGACCCACTCCCTATTACATCGGTGATGTAATCAAAGACCAGAGCAAGCTGATCGTCCGAACCCCCGAGGCCTTTGCCAAGTCCGGTATCACCGTGCGCCTCCACACCAGAGTTGCAGCGGTGCACCCCGAGACTCAGACCGTGGTCCTTGCCAGCCGAGAGACCGTTCCCTTCGATTACCTGGTCGTGGCAACCGGTGCCGGACCGCGACTCCCAAAGGTGCCCGGTCTGGACGTCGACGGGATCTTCACCCTCCGCAATGTCTCGGACGCCCTTCGGATCAAGCGGTTCATCCAGGACCGGCGGGCCAAGCGTGCCGTGGCGGTGGGCGCGGGATACATCTCCCTCGAGATGTGTGAAGCCTTCAGGACCCTCGGGCTGGAAACGACCGTTCTCGAGAGTGAAGCCCGGCCGGTGATGAGGCTTCCGGAGGAATTCTCCGCCAAGATCGTGGAAGAGCTTCAGGCGAACGGCGTTACCTTCATGCCGCGGGTGAATTTGGAGGGGTTCGACCGCTCGCCGAGCGGCATTGTTGTGCGCACCGGAAACGGCCCGCTTGAGGCCGACCTCGTCCTCATCGCCGTCGGGGTCGCCCCTGAGGTCAAGCTGGCGGCCGAGGCCGGCATCGCCCTGGGCAGAACCGGCGCCATTGCGGTCAACGATCACCAGCAGACCAACCTACCCTTCGTCTACGCGGCAGGCGACTGCTGCGAGAGCTACCACCGCGTCAGCCGCAAACCCGCCTACATTCCCTTGGGGGATACGGCCAACAAACAAGGGCGGATTGCCGGGGCCAACATCGGCGGCCAGGATGTGACCTTTCCCGGTATCGTCGGCTCCCAGTGTTTCAAGGTATTCGGGCTCGAGGTCGCCTCCACCGGCCTCACCGAGGACGAGGCCCGTCAGCTAGCATTGACGCCGGTTTCCGCAACCATCCAGGGGGTCTCCCGGGCGCGCAGCTATCCCAGCACCAAGCGCCTATGGCTCAAGCTGGTAGCGGATACCGGAACTAGGCGCCTCCTCGGTGCCCAAGCGGTGGGCGCAGAAGGGGTGGTGAGCCGGATCAACATCTTGGCGGGTGCCCTCGCGGGAGGACTCTCCCTCGAGGAGATAGCGTACCTGGACCTGGCCTACGCCCCGCCCTTTTCCGGGTCCTGGGATCCGGTTCACATTGCCGCCCAAGAGCTGCTGAAATAGATGGTTAGGAATTCTTCAGGAAAGGGCAGCAAATGCCCTTAGGATAAGTGAATAGCAAGAAGGAAAGCATTCCCCGTGAAGATTCTCCTCCACATGTGCTGTGCCCCCTGTACCGTCTATCCTTTACGCGTCCTAGAAGGTGAGCAGGTGCGGGTCTCCGGGTTTTTCTTCAACCCGAACATCCACCCCTACCAGGAGTACCAGCGCCGGATGGAGACCGTTCGGCAGTTCGCCGCTCAGGCAGCCCTAGAGGTCATCTACCGGGACGAATACGATGTGGGGAGATTCCTCCGTCAGATCGTCTTCCGTGAGTCGGAGCGCTGCCGCCTCTGCTACCACCTCCGCCTGGAGGCCGCGGCCCAACTGGCCGGAAGGAGCCGCATGGACGCCTTCACCACCACGCTGCTCTACAGCAAAAGGCAGAACCACGAGCTCATCCGCCAGTTGGGCGAGGAAGTGGGCAGACAGATGGGAATCCCCTTCCTCTACCGCGACTTCCGCCGGGGTTGGCGGGAGGGAATCGAGCAATCCAAGGCCCTCGGTCTCTACCGCCAGAACTACTGCGGCTGTATCTACAGCGAACAGGAGCGTTTCCAGAAGGGGCGGAGTGAACCGAGCCCCTATCAGACGCCATAAACCATTATTCGGTGCTCCGAGGGAAAAGCGAGGAGCCGATCGATCTTGGCCTGGAGATCACGCCGCCCCGGGTGAGCCTCCCAGGCACGCCAGTCCTCCAAGCTCTCCCAGGTGCTGATCACCAGGGACTCGTTCACGTCGTCCAGCGAATGGAGCGTTTCCCCCGAGATGTAGCCCTTGGCCTGCAGGGCGAGTGTACGCAGCCTCGTCAGCAGGTCGGCCAAGGCGAGTTCGTTGCCGGGAACCACCTTCCGCTTGATCAATACCCTGATTGTCATGACGCCCCTCCTTCCTTTAAGAGTTCACGTCATCTTCCTCCGGCGCCCAAATCGGAAGACGCCCTGCTTCTCCAGTGCGGAATCATGGAATCAACAGACCTCGCTGAGCCAAGCAACTCACCGTGCTCGCACCGGCATCTGCTTGCCTTCCAAGACATCCTTGAGAGTGAGAGAAGAGAGATGCTCCTTGATGAGCCGGCTCACCCCTTGCCAGAGGGGACGGGTGAGGCAGTGGACCCGGAGTTTGCAGGACTTGGGGTCGTTCACACAGTCGACCAGGGAGAGTCCGCCCTCGAGAACCTCGATCACCTGCCCGACCGTGATCCTGTCAGGACTCCGGGTCAGCCGATAGCCTCCCCGCGCTCCGCGCACGCTTTGAATGAGTCCCGACGCCTTGAGGGGGATAATGAGCTGCTCCAGGTACTTGACGGAAAGCTTCTGGCGTTTGGCGATTTCAGCAAGTGGGATCGGAGCCCGATCGTCAAACCTGGCGAGATCGAGCATCAAGCGCGTACCGTATCTGCTTCGCGTGGAAAGCTTCATGAGGCCCCCTCAAATTATACTGCCCTTGTAGGACTATACCAGGGCGTTTCGGCCCGTGTCAAACAGTCTTCTCCAGGAGATCGAGTCGGTTCGGGCCGAGAAAGGAGCTCGACTCCAGGAGCGGCCGCCCGGGCTCGCTTGTTGGCCTGCGGGGGTTCTGCCATAATGGGTCCCTGCGGCTTTTTAAGAGGCCGTCGCCGAAGGAGGAGACCGGTGTCGCTCACGATGGTGCCTGAGAGACTCAAGCACGCCACGCGCATGATCTACCGCCGTCTGGCGCGGGCGCACTCGACCAACCTCAGCGAGGCCCCGGTTCCAAACGGCGAGACCCTCGC